>NZ_MDCO01000009.1:300000-549053 GCF_001746205.1 Brachyspira hampsonii | reverse complement strand
TCTCGCAAGAGACATAGTTGACATCAAAGCTACCAGAATTTTATTGTTATTTAACTCTTTTAATACGTAACAGCTATGCACTTTATCTTCATCTGTAAGTATAAAGTTTGTGATATTAATACTCACAGTAGGCTTTAATTCATCATAAAAAGCCCCTCTATTTAAACTAGAACTATAATTATAAGCCCAGTAATACAAAGCTCTTTTTATAAAATCTTCATTTCCTCTGGCTTGTATTTCTATTAAAACAGTTATACCTGTTTCTGTAGTAGCTTTGATGTCAACTATAGACTCTTTTTCGTCATAGTTATCCGCTATGTTAAATGGATTAAGTATTTCTATTTTCTTGAAAGTTTCAAAGTTTAAATCTTTAAATACGGCATTAATAAAGTTTAAAGCTATATTTTCATTACCAGTATGTGAAAATAAATAGCGTATAAAATAATCATTAATTCTATTTAAATTTTCAATGGTAACAGGTTCATTTAATATTTGTTTTAATCTATCCAAATCTTTCATAGTATTATTATACAAAAAATCATTATAAAAGTAAAGTTTGTAGAATTTATATATTTTTTATAAAAATTTAATTATTATAGGAGCTATAAAAGAAAAAATAAATGAGTAGATACCATAAATATAAATGAAACTATATATTTTATTATTTCCAATCACTGCCTCATTTATATTAATATTATTTTTAAATATCTTTATTATAGACTTTATATTTTGTATTATAATATATACTAAATTAACAGCTATTATTATATTAAGGACAGCAATAGAAATGTAATTTATTTTAACTTCAGAAATAATTACTCTGTATATACTTGTCCCTAATACTAATATATTAAATAATAATGCTAGTATAGGAAATATTATATATATTGCTTTTGTTATTACTCCAGCTTTATAATCAGCTCTTATAAAGTATAAAGTAAAAACAGATAAAATTAATAATACATTATAAATTATAAAAGACTTGGTATTGTAAAAAGGTCTTATTGGTTCATATAGCAATGCAAAAAATAAAGCAAATATTAAAAATGAATATAAAAATAATAATCCGCGTGAAATATATATTGATAAAACAGTTTTAAATCTCTTTTGCACAAAGAAAAATATAAAAGGTATTATAGAAAAAACAAATACAATAGACATAAAAATAAGTTTTTCAATTAACGGTTCTAAATCAGATGCTATATCAGTTCTAAAAATAAATTTATTATATAAAAAAACAATAAATACCCAAAATACAAATGCAATAATTGCAGCTATTGTAGAAAATACAATTATATCTCCTAGCTTAGTAAAACTATTATATGTATTATTCTTAAAATTGTTATCAGCTAAAAGTATTATAATAAAAAACATTATATAAGATAATATGCTTTTATTAATCATTATATTAGACATAAAAAATTTAAGCATATCAGGTATTGAATCTTTTAATGGTGCTGAAGTAAATATGCTAAGCAAAAATACAAGTAAAAATGATAAAAATGTTATTAGTATTGTTCTTTTATTAACATTTTCAAAATTACTGTTTATACTAAATAAAAATGAACAGCAGAAAAAGTAAAAAACTTGAAAATAAAAACTATTAAAAATCATATTGTAAATTAATTTTTCAGTATCGTATTCAGTATCAAAGAATAATATATATACATTCGCAGGAATAGAAGAAATTATCATTAATATAAATACTAATATGAAATATATTATTTTTTTGCTGCTTAAATTCATTAACTTATTTTCAGACATTTTTCATAACCTTTATTATTTTTTTATTAATAATTGACAATTGATTATAATCTATAATTATAAATTGTAAAGTATTTATGTGCTTGAGATTTTTGAATATAGATAATATATAAAAATTTAATAATCAAAAAAATTATTCATATCATTGAAAATTTCTCTCATACTTCCTCTTAAAATTTTAGCATTAGGAAGTGATTGAATAAATTGAGTACCGTAAGTTTTTGTGTAAAGTCTTTTATCAAGAACAAATACAACACCTCTGTCATCTTTGCTTCTTATAAGGCGTCCGAATCCCTGTTTGAACTTTATAACAGCAAAAGGCAAAGCATAATCTAAAAATGCATTTCCTCCATTTTCTTCAATATATCTGTATCTTCCTTCGCTTATAGGATCAGTAGGTACAGCAAAAGGAAGTTTTGGTATAATAACTACTTCTAAATTTTTACCTGCTACATCAACTCCCTCCCAGAAAGAATCTACTCCGTATAGTACATTATTGGAAGATGCTTTAAACATATCAAGTAAAGTATGTCTATGTACAGAAGCAGTCTGAGCCAAAGCATTTATATTTTTAGATTTTAATTTTTCAGCTGTGTTTTCATATACATTTACAAGAGAGGCAAAAGATGTGAATAATATAAAAGCCCTTCCTCCTGTGATATTACATACATCTAATAATACCTTTGAGGTGAAATCATTAAAAGTATCAGAAGCCACATCAGGCATATCAGTTGCAATATAGAGTCTTGCATTATCTTCATAATTGAATGGAGATTCTAAATATATTTCTATTTTTTTATTTTTTTCTATATAATCAAAACCTAATCTGTTTGAAAAGAAATTAAAACTCTTAGAAACAGTTAAAGTAGCTGAGTACATTGCCACAGTATCAAATCTTGAATATAGAAAATCATTTAAATTCTTTGCTACTGTTACAGGTGTTAAATGCCAATTAAGAATAAGATTTCCTTTTTTTGTGAGTCTTGTCTCTACCCATCTTATATATTCATCTTTTTTATAATCTATTACAGAGTTTAATGATACTAATTGTCTTTTAAGTCTCTCCAAATAAGCATTAGACATTTGAGCAATTTCTTCATAATCAAAATCTTTTTCAATAGCAATATCAAAAAACTTTTTATATAATTTATCGCATATATTCACAAGGGAAGTCATTGAAAGCACCATTTCTCTAAGAGGCTTTAATCCGTCATTTTTCCAATGATTAGTGCTTACAAGCTCTGGGCTTATTCTGAATTTATATCCTAGCCCCTCTTTAGTCTGTATATTTTTATGACAGTAATTTATAAACTCTTTTGATTTATCTTCAGCAACATTTCTAACCCTTGAAGTTAAATCATGTGCTTTGTTTATTAAATCAAGTATTTCATCGTATTCATGCTTTTCAATTAATGCTTTTTTTTCATTGAGCATATTGTTAATACTTTCTATAACGCCAAGTCTTTTATTTTTCTTTATCCTTGAAATATAGAAAAGTGCCTTTAATATTCCGTTTTTACTTCCTTCATCACCGAAGTAACTTGAAGCGGAGTTTTCAAAATTATGTGCTTCATCGATTAAAACTTTTGTATATCTTGGAAGAAGACTATATCGTCCAGCAGTTTCAGCGTATAAAGATAAATCTGCACAAAGTATATGATGATTAACTATTAGTAACTGAGCTGCATTTAACTGCTTACGCATTTTATAGAAGTAGCAATCTTCTAAATATTCGCATTTTCTATGAGTGCAGGTATCTGTATCGCAGCAAACCATTTCCCATAATTCGCCTTTAGGTTTGTATCCTAAATCTGTTATAGAACCATCTTTAGTTATATTGAGCCAATGATCTATATCTTCAAAGAAATTTATCTGCTCTTCAAAATCTAGCTTATCAGTATCATTCAAAGCATCTTTTACTTTTTTGATGCATACATAATTATTTCTGCCCTTAACCAAAGCATATTTCACATTCGGAGCAATTCCCCCTATAATAGAAGGTATATCCTTTGAAATAATCTGCTCCTGTAAATTTATAGTGTTTGTAGAAATAACTATTCTTGTTTTATTTTCTTTTAGCCATAGTAAAGCAGGTATTAAATATGCAAAAGATTTTCCTATTCCAGTGCCTGCTTCCGATATTAAATGTTTATTATTATTAAATGCTTCTATAGTGGCTTCAACTAATTCAGTCTGTTCCTGTCTGTATTCGTACTTTTTTAATAATTGACTTAAAAGCCCATTTTCTGTAAACATATATAAAGCATCTGGAGCATCTATAGTTTTAACATTTTCTGCTTTTATAGGCTTTACAACTTCATAATAATCATCAACATCATTATTAACTATATAAAAACCTACTCCTGCATTATTTCCAAGTTCGCTTGCTATTGCTAAATCTGCTCTTGATGGTGTAAGCTGTCCAGATGGGTGATTATGAATTACAGCATCAAATTCTAATGATAATGATATTATAGCAGGTACAGAATCTTTATTTCCCCTTGCCATAACCTCTATATAGTCAAGTATTCCATAAGCATTAAAATTTATTCCAAAATATACTTCATTACCATAGGCATCTACTATTGCCTTTCTCATATAATTAATTGCATCTATGGAAAATACATTATCTATTTCTTTTGCATAATTATTATTCATATTAGTATAATAATATAGTATATATCGAAATCTTTGTCAATTATTAATTTTATATTTAAAAAATGGAAAAAATAAATAATTAGAAGATTCTAACTTTTATATAAAAACACTGTAATTTTGATTTGTAATATTTAGCTATTCATTGTATAATATATTCATTAAAATTTGAAAACAAATTAAAGAGGAAAATTACAAATATGGCTGCAGAAAAAACATATAGCTCGAAAAATATTCAAGTTTTAGAAGGATTAGACCCTGTTAGGAAGCGTCCTGGTATGTATATAGGCTCTACAGGTGCTCAAGGTTTGCATCACTTAGTATATGAGGTTGTAGACAATAGTATAGATGAAGCTATGGCAGGATATTGTAAGAATATAACTGTTACTATAGAAAAAGACAATATAATAAAAGTAGAAGATGATGGAAGAGGCATACCTGTTGACATGCATCCTAAACTAAAGATTTCCGCTTTGGAAGTTGTTATGACTAAATTACATGCCGGCGGTAAATTCGATAATGAAACATATAAAGTATCAGGAGGTTTGCATGGTGTAGGTGTATCTGTAGTTAATGCTTTAAGTACAGAGCTTATTGCTGAAGTTAGAAAAGACGGCAAATTATACAGACAAGTATATCATAGAGGAGTTCCGGAAGAGCCTGTAAAAGAAGTAGGAACAAGCACAAAAAATGGAACTACTGTAACATTTAAAGCTGATGCTGATATATTTGAAACTACAATATATGACTATAAGATTCTTGCAAATAGATTAAGAGAATTAGCTTTCTTAAATAGAGGCATAAGGATAACACTTACAGATAAAAGAGAATCTGAAACTGTAAGCAATGAATTCTACTATGAGGGAGGTATAGAGATGTTTATTACCCACCTTAATGAGAATAAAAAAGCATTGCATGACAAGCCTATTTATCTTCATAAAACTGAGGATAAAACTGATGTAGAAGTAGCTATGCAGTATGTTGATGCTTATAATGAAAATATATTTACATACTGTAATAATATTAATACAACAGAGGGCGGTACTCATTTAGTGGGATTTAGAACTGCTTTAACAAGAGTTTATACTGATTTTGCCAAAAAGCTTGAATTAGATAAAAAGAACAAAATAACATTTATGGGTGAAGATACAAGAGAAGGGCTTGTTGCTGTAGTATCTGTAAAAATACCTAATCCTCAGTTTGAAGGACAGACAAAAACTAAATTAGGTAATACAGAAGTTCGTGCTGTAACTGAAAAACTTGTAGTGGAAGGTTTAAATGACTATTTTTCACAAAACCCAAAAGTTATAAAGGCTATATTAGAAAAAATCATATCTGCTGCACAGGCTAGAGAAGCTGCAAGAAAGGCAAGAGATTTAGCTAGAAGAAAAAATGCATTAGAAAGCGATTCTTTACCGGGAAAATTGGCTGACTGTTCAGAGCAGGAAGTTGATAAATGCGAAGTATATCTTGTAGAGGGAGACTCTGCAGGCGGTACTGCTAAAGGAGGAAGGGACAGACATTTCCAAGCTATTTTACCGCTTAGAGGTAAAGTTTTGAATGTAGAAAAAGCTAGACTTGATAAAATTATAGATAATGAGAGTTTGAAGCCTATAATAGCGGCATTGGGATGCGGGGTTGGTTCTTCATTTGATATATCAAAGATAAGATATGGAAGAGTTATTATAATGGCTGATGCTGATATTGACGGCTCTCATATAAGAACTTTGCTTTTAACATTCTTCTTTAGATATATGCGTCCTTTAATAGATTTAGGTCATATATTTATAGCTGTTCCTCCATTGTATAAAATAAGTTTTGACAAGAAAAATTTTGTATATGCTTATTCTGATGAGCAAAGAGATAAAATTTTATCTGAAAATAAAGACAGAAAATATGATATACAAAGATATAAAGGTTTAGGTGAAATGAATGCTGACCAATTATGGGAAACTACTATGAATCCGGAAACAAGACTTATGTATCAGGTATTAACGGAAGATGCAGAAAAAGCAGATCAATTATTCTCTATGCTTATGGGTGATGAAGTTAAACCTAGAAGAGATTTTATTGAATCTAATGCGAGATATGTTAAAAATTTAGATGTTTAATTACATATTTGTAAATATCTCTATTTCAAATGTATTTTAATTATATATTTAAAAAAAGGAGAAATTATGGATAATAAATATGACTTAATTATAGTAGGAGGCGGTCCGGGAGGAATTGCTGCTTCTGTTGAGGCTTCTATATTAGAAATAAAAAAAGTTCTTTTAATAGAAAAAGGCGATAATCACTCCACAACTATCAGAAAATTTTATAAAGATGATAAGAGAGTTGATAAAGATTATAAGGGTGAGGCTTTAGATTTAAAGGGAAACATAAAATTTGAAACTGCAACAAAAGGCGATGTATTAGACTTATTCAGCGAATGTTTATTCGGAAACTATATAGAGGCTATGTTTAATACTGAAGTTGAATCTATTCATAAAAATGGAGAATATTTAGAAGTAAACACTTCTGATAATAAAAAATATACAGCAAAATATGTTGTAGCTTCTATTGGTAAAATGGGCAGACCGAATAAACCTGATTATCCTATACCGGCTAGTCTTAATGCTGTAGTAAATTTTAATATTTATAAATGCAAAGAAAATGAAAAAGTTTTGGTTGTAGGAGGAGGAAATTCAGCTGTTGAATACGCTTATTTGTTAGGAAAAGACAATAATGTTACAATTAATTATAGAAAAGCTGAATTCACAAGACCAAATGAAAAGAATTTGGAAACTATTAAAGAAGATATAGAAAGCGGAAAGGTAAAAGCAAAACTTGGAATTGATATAACTTCAATAGAAGATAAAGAAGGAAAAGTATTAGTACATTATACTGATGGTACAGAAGATACTTATGACAGAGTAATATATGCATTAGGAGGTGTTGCTCCTGTAGACTTCTTAAAAAGATGCAATATAGAATTAGATGAGTTTGGAGTACCTAAAGTTAATGAAAATCATGAAAGCTCAATTAAAAATTTATTTATAGCAGGGGATATACTATACAAATCAGGCGGATCTATTGCTAAAGCATTAAATGCAGGATTTGATATAGTTAAATATATACATGAATTAATAAAGAATTCTTAATAATCAGGAGTTAATTATGTTAAAAGTATTGGTAGTTTGTGCAAATGGAACAGGCACTAGTTTAATGATGAAAGAAAAAGCCCAAATGGCTTTGATAAAATTAGGAGTAGATAATTTATCAATTGATCATTGCGATATGAATCATTGTAAAACAGGCGATTATGATTTAATTTTCTGCCCTAATAATTTTATTGATGATTTCAAACATACAGAACAAAATGGCACTAAAGTAATAGGAATAAAAAATATATTATCTGAAGAAGAGTTTAAACAAAAACTTGAAGCTTCAGGATATTTAGATGAATTAAAACATAAATAATTATTAATTTGCTGCATAATTCAAAATAATTGTATTATGCAGCAGTATATTATTTTTCTATATAATAGAATTCATTTGAAGGTATTCTATTCCCTATTAATTTCTTATCAAAATTGTATAAAAAATTATAATAACTATTCAAAGCAAATTTCATTTTTTCACCGCTGTAAAAAGTAAGTCCCATTCTATTCATACCATAAACAGCAGCTTCAGCATTAATTATCATAGATGAATCTTTTATCAGAGTTTCTATTTCATTTTTATTATTTATTATATAATCAGTAGATTTTTTATATTCTTTAAGCACTTCATTAACTAATGGCATATTATGATTAATAAAAGTATTTTTCGCTATAAGAACTGCCACAGGATAATTCTCAATATATTTAGACATCTCAACAACTATATGCACATCTTTATTTTCAAGCATAGCAGAAGACACAAAAGGTTCAGGCAATATTGCAATATCTGCATTTTTTGAGGCAACTGCTTTTGCTAAATCAGGATTACTTAAAGAATAATTAATATTAACTTTAGGCAAATTTTCTTTTGATATTAAATACTGAAGCATCAAATCTGGTGCTGCCAATTTAGTACCGCAGTATACAGTTTTATTTTTTATATCATTTATAGTCTGTATTTTTTCATTCGCTGATACTATAAAAAGCTGAGTTTCTGATATTACAGCAATAACTTTATAATCTAATTGTCTGTTAAAAATTATAGCTGCCATATTAGCAGGAATTGCCGCTATATCAGCCTCCCCTTTAACTATTAATGAAAGCATATTATTAGGAGCATTTACAAAGTGAATATTTACTCCCTTATAATCTTTAAGCATTTTTAGACCGCCTATTCCTGTAGGACCGCTAAGAAGATACATTTCCTGAGTATAAAGACTGCTTATAAAAATAAAAAGTATTATGAATATTAATTTTATATTTTTCATTTTATTTTCCTATTTCTAAATTTTATGAATATAGTTTCTTTGATACTATATAATCATAAACTTTTTCTGTTACAAAATATCTGAATCCTTTTTTTTCTTTTATTCTATTTCTAATAAGACTTGATGATATATCTATACGAGGAGCCATTATAATTTTAATCTTATATTTATCAATATTTTCTTTATATAGATTTTCATCGTCTTCCCTATTCACAACAATTATATCTGATATATCAGCAATTCTTTCAGGTTCTCTCCATTTATCAAAATCTTTTACCAAATCAGCACCTATTATAAGTCCGATTTTTCCTTCGATATCATAATTTTTATATAGATAATTCAATGTATTTATAGTATATGAAACTCCTTCATTACGAAGTTCATATTCATCTAATAAAAATCTTTCATCATTTAGTATTGAAAGTTTAAGCATATTGAGTCTGTCTTCATTTGATGCCTCGCCGCTTATATTTTTATGCGGAGGAATTTTTGCCGGTATAAAAATGACTTTATTATAATTGCAGTTAGTTATAACAGTATCAGCCAATATTAAATGCCCTAAGTGAGGAGGATCAAAAGTACCGCCTAGAATAGCTATTCTCATAATTTATAAAACCTATATTTAATTTTGTCATACATTTTAATATTTAGCTTAATAATTTGCAATAATAATTTATGATAGATTAATAATTATTAAAATAGGCTTAATTTAATATTAATCATCTGGGTATAAAAGTTTATAATCTTTTTTCTTTCCAGCCTGAACATAATCTTCAGGAATTACTTTCCAATTATTAAGTTTTTCAACTGTGATAGCTCCATTTTGTTCTTCAAACCAATTTATTATGTAGTACCTTAAATCTTTATCTGTAGATTTTAATACCAAATCCATATTCTGTAATGTTTTTAAATCTATTGCTGCACCTTGAGTAAGATGTCCGCCGCCGCCGCTTCCTCTATAAGAATTAATAGCAACTTTATATTCTTTATCTAATTCAAAAGGTCTTCCATCAGAAAAAGACTCTATAATAACTTTATCACCATTAGCTCTAGTTACATCAACAGTATAATTTAATCCTGCCGCACTCTCATAGTTATATGAAGGTGTTATTGTATCATAAGAATTATATCTGTTATTAAATATTAATTGTCCATTAGAATCTTTCTTGAAAGCTATTAAATGATCGTTAATATCATTCATAGTATTAAACCATCTTCCATAAGAATATTCCATAATATCTTTAATCTGTTTTCCTGTCAATTTCATAACATAAAAGAAATTTTCATAAGGATACAAACTAAACATATCTTTTACTTTTATTATACCATTATTCAAAACGGCATCTTTACTTAAAGGAGCCGCAAAAGATATATCTGCCTTTTCTCCAAGTTCTTTTTCAGCTATTGTAAACTGTAATTGATGTATTAGGCTCAAGAAATAGCTATCTCCAAATATAGCCTCATCTGAAACTAATTTAGTATTTAAATTACCTATATCTCTGCTTACCCATTCTTCTATATTGGCTCTTGCATCAGCAAACTTTTCCAAAAATTCCTTATCTGCTTCAAACTGAGAAGGATCTAATAAATCACCATTAAACTTTATATCCCAAGTTTTATTATCTTTATTATAAATCATAGAAACATCAATAGAAGCTATATATCTAGCCGAATTAACACCGCCGTATATCGGAACTATTTTTCCGCTAGGACTTTTAACCTCTTTAGTTTTTTGCTTTGAAGTTTCATCATAACCTAATCCAGACCAGCCTTGATGATCATGTCCTACAAGTATAATATCAAAACCATCAACCTGCTCAGCTACTAATTGACTAGCATTTTCATTTTTGTAAGTCTCTTTATCATCTGTATGATTGGCTCCTGCATGAAAAAGTCCTATAATCATATCCGGATTTTCTTTATCTTTGATAATTTTAATCCACTTTTTAGCAGATTCTACCATATCCTCAGAGGCTAATCCTTCGTATAAAACTTTTGGTAATTGTCTATCTATTGCCGGCTCTGTAAGTCCAAGAACCGCAATTTTTATTGCGTTTTTTTCCACTATAGTATAAGGTTTAAAATAAGGCTCTTTACTCTTTTCATCTACTAAATTAGCCGCTACCAAAGGAGCTTTTAATTCCTTTACAAATTTATCATAAACACTATGCCCAGCCTCAACATCATGATTTCCAACTCCGATAACATCATAATTCATATAGTTTAAAACCTCAGACCATATATGCGGTTCATTAGTAGCTACAAAATTATAATAATAAACTGTAGGCTGCCCCTGTAAAGAATCTCCATTTTCTAATAATAAAATAGTTCTGCCTTCATTTTGTAACTGTTTCAAATATGAAGATACATGAGCCATAGAAGTAGTTTCTTCCTCATCGGTAATAAAATTATATGGAAAAATCATCCCATGAATATCTGTTGTTTCAACTATAGTAAAATTAACTTCACCTTCAGGATAAACTCTATCTTTATTAGTATTACATGATACAGATGCGAGTAATGTTGATAAAAAAATACTCATTATTATATAGCTCCTTCTCATATATTTCCCCAATATTTAGTTTATCTATTAATTATAACATAGATAGAATAAAATATATATAATTATTCAATTTTTAAAACTTTTTTTACTACATCAATATTGGCTAATATAAAATTAATAGAGTTAAATATATAATATAATGTAAATACAATAAGAACTAGAAGAAATCCTCTTTTAAATATAGTTCTTCCTTTACTGTCTTTATCTTCAGTCCAAAATAAATCTATAATGTCTTTCTTTTTCTTTTTATTTGAGGATTTATTTTTCTTATTATCTTTATTTTTTTCTTCTTGTTTTTTAGGAATCAGCCTAAAAATTAAAGATATTATAATATATATAATACATGCAAATATAACGAAATTGAATATCAAATAAAAAGTCATTATTTGTTCTATATCATTCAAATTTAAATTTTCCACTTTTATCTCCTTGATTATAATTTTTCAAAAATAACAAGCTATAGTCTGCTTATTTAGTAAATCTGTATATTCTGCCCTCCAATAATTTCTGGATATTTTACATTTTCCAACTCGCTATACAATAGACTTGTTTCAAAACTCAACTTCTTAATATTTATAGTTTTTCAATTTAATATTTTTTTTATTATAATTGGGGCTTTGCCCCAAACCCCACTTCTTTTGGTGCCCCAAAGAAGCAAAAGGACTGCATATTTATATATTAAAATAACAATTTATACAACATGTAAAACATGATTTTTATAATTTATAAATTACAAAATTTTATATATAATCTTGTCAAGTAGTTTTAAAACAAGTCTAATATTTTTTATAATTTTATTTAATTTTCTAATTTGCTCTTTAGTTGTTTTTTCATTAAAAAGAATATAATGTTTCAAAATAATATTTCCAAAATAATTATTTTATACTTTTATAATATAATTATTTTGTATTTTGTAAAATATAATATTATGTTATAATATAATATTATGTTATAATTTACAAACTTTAATTGTATATGTTTTAACTTAAAATATTATTTAGGAGAGAATATAAAATATGAGTAATGAAAATAAATTAAACACTCTAATAGAAAGAAAAGATGTAAAAATAGAAGATACTTGGGATTTGACTTTATTATATAAAAATGATGATGAGTTTGAAAAAGACTTTAAACTAATGGAAGATTTTTCAAAAGAAGCTGTAAAGTTCAAAGGAAATCTTTCAAAATCAGCCGCTGAATTAAAAAATATATTAGACTCTATAATGAATGCTTCTATTATATTAGATAAATTAGGGTCCTATGCTTTCTTAAAACAAACAGAAGATTTAACCAATAATGATTCTAATGTGAAAGTGGCTAGATTTGCAAAACTCTCTTCAGAGATTTCCTCCAATTTAAGTTATTTTGATCCTGAATTAATGAGCATAGATGATGAAAAGATGAATAGCTTTTTGAAAGATGAAGTATTAAAAGATTATTTAATATACTTAAGAAATATATTAAAATACAAGCCTCATACATTATCAGAAAAAGAAGAGAGAATACTAGCATTGCAGGGTGAATTAGCTTCAACAGCTTCAAATGTTTTTGATACTTTAAATGATGCTGATTTGAATTTCGGTGAATTAGAACATAACGGAGAAAAAACACCATTAACACATGCAACATTCTCTAGTTTCCAAGAAAGCCAAGACAGAGAAATAAGAAAAAATAGTTATAATCAATTTTATAAAGAATATGATAAACATAAAAATACTTTAGCAGAACTTTATGCAAGCCAAATCAAACAGGATATATTTGATGCCAAAATAAGAAACTATAACAGTGTTCGTGAAATGGAATTATTTGCTGATGATATACCTGTAAGCGTTTATGATAGTTTGATTGAAAGTGTGCATAATGCTTTGCCTGCAGTTCATAGCTATTACAAATACTGTGCAGATAAATTAGGTATTACTGATTTCAGACAGTATGATAAATATGCCCCTATTGTTAAAGATGTTAAAATACATCATACATTTGATGAGGCTATAGAAGTTTTAAATAAAGCATTATCTCCTTTAGGCGAAGAATATGTATCAACTCTTACAAAAGGTCTTAATTCAAGATGGGTGGATAAATACGAAAATAAAGGTAAATCAAGCGGTGCATTCTCAGCAGGATGCTATACATCAGAACCTTATATATTAATGAATTTCAGAGAGGAAAGTATTGAGTCGGTATTTACATTGGCTCATGAAGCTGGACATAGTATGCATAGCTATTACAGCAGAAAAAATAATCCTTTTCAGCATCATGATTACAGTATATTTGAAGCAGAAGTTGCCTCTACTTTTAATGAAAAACTTTTATTCAATTATTTTATGCAAAATGAAAGTAAGAAAGAAGTTAAGGCATTTTTACTAAATAAAGACATAAATGGATTTGTTGCTACGGTATTCAGACAGACTATGTTTGCAGAGTTTGAGCATATTATTCATAAAGAAGCTGAAGAAGGAAATCCTACAACATTAGAACTTATAAGAACAGTTTATAAAGATTTGCTTAAAAAATATTTTGGGGATAATGCTGTACTTGAAGAGACAAGTGATTTAGAGGCTTTGAGAATACCTCATTTCTACAGATCATTCTATGTTTATAAATATGCTACGGGTATGTCAGCTGCTGTTGCTTTATCCAATGGAGTGCTTGAAGGAAATGCTAAAAATGATTATACAAACAGAGATAATTATTTGAAATTCTTAAAAAGCGGAGGAAGCAGAACTCCTATAGAGAATCTAAAAGTTGCAGGAGTTGATATGACTAAACCTAAAGTAGTAGAAAGTGCTTTGAAATTATTTGCAAAAGAGGTTGAAGAATTAAAAGAATTAAATTGATTTTAATAAAAATAATAAAATATGAGTTTTACTAAAGTTTATTTAGATATACTGAAAGAAATTAATAATAATCCAATATCTATAAATACATTAGTAGAAAAATATACAATTACTTCTAGAGCAATAAGGTATTATATTGATAATATAAATAATCATTTAAAAAAATACCGTATGCCAGAAATATATATAAAAAGCGGAAAGATATATTTTAATTTAGATTATGATGCTTTAATTTCTTTTATTGAAAAAATACCGATAAATGAGTATTTGTTATCGCAAGATGAAAGAAAAAAATATATTTTATTTAATTTTCTTTTTAAAGAAAATATCACTATATCAAAGTTGGAAAAAAATATTGGTGTTAGCAGAACCACTATAAAGAATGATATCAATGATTTAAAAGAATATATTAATAACTTTGAACTTTATTTTTATTTAGAAAATAATAAAATAAGATTAGGAGGTAATGAAAAGAAATTAAGGCATTTAAAATTTTTAAACATGATTAAATATATTAATCTGGAATCAAATAAAATAAATTATATAAATTCCGTATACCCGAATGAAAAAATGGAATTATTAATATTAAAAGAATATGTTAATCAAGCTGATATAAATATTATATACAAAATCATAATTGAAGTAGAAAAAAAGTTAAAATCAAAATTTTCTGATAAATTTAAAAATATAATGTCTATATATTTAATAGCAACTTTAGAGAGAATAAATAATAATCACATAATAAAGAAAAAAAATAATGCAGCTTTTCTAATTAAACTTCCAGAATATAAAAAAATAAAAATAGTTCTTAATAATTTTTTGTTTCAACATAATAATAAAAATTACAAATATGAAATGCTTCATTTAACAGAATATTTTTTAAGTGAATATTATAATGAACATTTTTATGAAAATAAAATAATTTCAGAAAAGTTTATATTAAAAATTTTGGAGGATATGAATATAGAAATAGAAGATGAGTTAGTAGAAGAGATTAGTAAATATCTTTTACCGGCTATATATAGAATTAAAAATAATTTTTGCATAGATAAAAATTTGGATTTTTGTAATATAGATGCAAATGTATTTAATATGGTTAAAAATAGTGTAGAGAACAATATGTCATATCTCTATGAACCTTTAAGAGAAGAAGAAATTTATTATATAGCAAAGATTATAGAAAATTATACATGCAAATATGATAAAATTTCATTAAAAGAACTTATAAAAACTATATATAAAAATAATAATGATAAAAAACTTTTAATAGAAAAAATTAAAAGAAAATTTTCAAAATTTATTTATGATGACATAGTAGACAGTTCTGATTACAATATTTTAAATTTTTTAAAAAAGCAAAATATATATATTATTAAAGATAATATATATATAGATAATATTTTAAATAGCTTTTTTAATTATAAATATATCAATAAGAAAAATATTACTATTTTAAATAATACAGTAAAAGAATTCGGGCAGTATTTTTTTATAAAAGAAAAAATATTTCTTTTCAGTAACATGTATAGCAGTATAAATAATATTGATGATAAGCCTTGTATACATTTAATAGTTTCAAAAAAATCAGTTATTGTTAATGATAAAGAAGCTAATATTTTATTTTTTATAATAGTTAATAATAAAACTGAACATTTACAGATAGTATCACAGATAATGAAACTTTCAGAAGATAATAATTTTATGAAAGAAATCATAAATCAGGAAACACCTGAGAAAATTATTCTATCAATAAGAAAATATTACAGCCATACAAAAAAATTCAAAAAAAAGTGAAATATTATTTATATTGATTTTTCATTTCTTATATGATAAATAGAATTCAATCTATAATAAACTAATGTATCGAGGTATGTGATATGAATAAAAAAATAAATTTTTGGGAGTTTTTTCAAGGTTTAGGAAAAACATTTATGCTTCCTGTTTCTTTGCTTGCTGCTTGCGGTATTATGCTTGGAGTAGGAAGTTCTTTTTCTAGCTCTGTAACAGCAGAAATTTTACCATTTTTGAAAATATCTATCATAAAAGTATTTTTTGAGTTTATGGCAACAATAGGTTCTTTTGCTTTTTCTAATTTACCAGCTATGTTCGCTATAGCTATACCATTAGGTCTTGCAAGAGACGATAAAGGTGTTGCTGCTTTTTCAGGCTATGTAGGTTTTGTTGTATCATGTTTATCTGTTAATTTTTTATTAAAGGCAACAGGTACTTTAGCTTCAGCAGAAGATATGAAAAATGCTGGTCAGGCTATGGTTATGGGTATACAAAGTATTGATATTGGTGTTTTAGGCGGTATTTTAATAGGTATTATAGTTGCTAAAATACATAATCAATTTCATGAAATTAAACTTCCTGATGCTTTAGCTTTTTTCGGCGGAGCTAGATTTGTTCCTATTGCTACTTTAGTTATAGTTGGGTTAATAAGTTTACTAATACCTTTTATATGGCCTACTTTCAATAAGTTAATTATAGGGATAGGTAATTTGATAGGAAAAGCAGGTATTTTCGGACCATTTTTATTTGGAACAGGAGAGGGATTACTAAGACCTTTCGGACTTCATCACATACTTGTAGCTATGATAAGGTTTACTTCTGCTGGCGGAGATGCTATAGTTAATGGTGAAACTGTATCAGGTGCTTTAACAATATTTTATAAAGAGTTTGCAAATGGTATTTTGGATCCTAATGTTACTAGATTTTTATCTCAGGGAAAAATGCCTTCATATTTATTTGGTCTTCCAGCTGTAGCTCTTGCCATATATCATACTGCAAGACCAGAAAATAGAAATAAAATAAAAGGATTATTAACTTCAGGAGTAATAGCTTGTGTTATAGGAGGTATTACAGAACCTTTAGAGTTTATATTTTTGTTTATATCACCTATACTTTATATATTCCATTGTATTATGGTCGGACTTGGTTTTATGACTATGGGTATATTAAAAGTTGCTATAGGAAATACTGATGGTAATTTAATTGATTTTATAGTATTTGGTATTTTACAAGGCACTAGAACTAATTGGTATTTGGTTCCTGTTGTTGGAGTTGTTTGGTTTGCCATATATTACTTTGTATTTAAATTTGCTATATTAAAATTTGATTTGAAAACACCTGGAAGAGAAATTATTAACGATGGTGATAGCGTAAAACTTGGAGGATATGATGAAGAAAAAATGCTTAAAGCTATTGGAGGAAAAGAAAATATAGTATCATTAGATAACTGTATAACTAGACTTAGATTGGTTGTCAAAGATATGGCTTTAATAAATGAAGAAGAAATAAAAGCTACAGGTGCTATAGCGGTTGTTAAACTAGATAATACTAATCTTCAAATAATTATAGGACCTCAAGTACATGTTGTAAAAAATAAATTAGATAAACTTATAAAAAGTTAATTCTATTGTATAATATTGAAACATTTATCTAGGATTAATATATGGATTTTGATACAATTATAAATAGAAAAGGTACATACTGTACTCAATGGGATTATATTAAGGATAGGTTTGGAATTAATGATCTTTTACCTTTTACTATATCAGATATGGATTTACAGTCGCCTGATGAAATTATAGATGCTTTAATAAAAAGAATAAATCATAAAATATTTGGATATAGCAGATGGAATCATGATGATTTTAAGAATTCTATAGAATTATGGTATAAAAAGAGATTTAATTTTAACATAAATAAAGATCATATTGTATATAGTCCTAGTGTTATATATTCTGTATCAAATTTCATAAGAATGAAATCTAGTATTAATGATAATGTATTAATATTAACTCCAGCTTATGATGGATTTTTTAAAACTATAAAGGCAAATAATAGAAATATATTATCTTCTTCTTTAATAAAAACTGAATCAAAATATGAAATAGATTTTGAAGATTTTGAAAAGAAGTGCAGAGTATCCAAAATATTTCTTTTTTGTTCTCCTCATAATCCTGTAGGTAGAGTTTGGGATATTGATGAACTTAAAAAGCTAGTGAATATTTGTAAAAAATATAATGTATATATAATATCAGATGAAATACATATGGATATAGTATACAATAAAAAACATATACCAATACTTTCTGTTGATGATTATAATAATATGATATTATGCACTTCTGCTTCAAAAACTTTTAATATACCTGCTTTAGGAGGATCTTATCTATTTATAAGAAATAATAAAGATAGAAATGAGTATTTAAATATATTAAAAGATAGAGACGCTTTATCTTCACCCCCAATATTAGCAATAATAGCAAATATGACAGCTTATAATAAATGCGATTATTGGGTTGATGAGCTATTAGAATATATAAATAGTAATATAAATTATATAATTTCTTATTTGGATAAGAATATACCAATGCTAAGATCATATATGCCGGAAGGTTCATATTTTGCTTGGGTTGATTATTCTAAATTAAATATATCTGAAGAGGTTTTTCAAAAATATTTAGTGGAAATAGGTAAAGTTGCTATAATGAATGGATCTGTATATGGTGAAGAAGGAAAGACTTTTTTAAGAATTAATTGTGCTTGTTCAATTAATAAAATAAAAGATTGTATGAATAGAATAACTAATACTATTGAATACATGAAATCAAATAATATAATAGATTTATAATTAATTCTTTCTAATACTGGTATTGTTTTATATATCAGTATTTTTTATTATACAATATAAATATAATACTTCTATTTTTTTTTATTTAATGTATACTTAATAATGTAAATAATTTTTAAGGAGACATTATGGAAGTTTCAGATAGAAGTTGGGTTGTTACATTGCTTTTTGCAATATTTCTTCCGGTTCACAGATTCTATGTAGGAAAAATAGGAACAGGCATATTATATTGGCTTACTGCCGGCGGTTTTGGTATATGGTACATTGTAGACATTGTAATGATACTATTAGATCAATTTACTGATAAAGAAGGGAGAAAATTAAGAAAATAGTTAATAAATAAAGGTTAGTATTTTAATATACTAACCTTTTATTAAATAATTAAAAATCTATTTTATTATAACACCTTTTTGAGGTATATTCAAAACTTTTATTTCACAGTTTATTTTCTTTTTATTGAAACTGCTTTTCATAGCTTCAGAAACTTTTTTAATTATATTTTCATCATTTTTTACAAGTGAAAGTACGGAAGAACCAGCTCCGCTTATTGTAACAGAATATGCTCCTGCAGTTTTAGTATTCTTAAATAAATCTTTTAAACCCGGTATAAATTTAGCTCTGTAATCCTGATGTAGTTTATCATCTGTAGCAACTTCAAGTAAATCAAATCTGCTTGTAAATAATGCTGAAGTAAGAAGTGCCGCCCTTGAAATATTAAATACAGCATCTTTAAAAGTTATTTCTTTAGGAAGTGCATTTCTAGCAGTTTCTGTGCTCAAATAAAAATCAGGAATAGCAACTACCGCTTTTAAATTTTTAGGAGGTTTTATTTTTACATATTTAAAATCCTCATCTTTACGAACTACACCAGATACAATACCTCCTAATATAGCAGGCGATACATTATCAGGGTGTCCTTCAAGCTGAACTGACATGTTTAATATATCATTTTCAATAGAAAGTTTATTTCCAAGTATATAATTAGCAGAAAGAAGTCCTCCTATGATAGCCGCAGAACTGCTTCCAAGTCCTCTTGAAAGCGGTATTCTATTTATACATTTTATTATATATCCTTTATCCGGCTTTAACTTTAATCTTTTATATACCAATTTCATAGCATCGAGTATCATATTATTATCTTTTGATATCTCGTTTTGACCTTCTCCTATTATTTCAAATTCTATTTTTTTGGAATTATCATTTGAGTATATATGTATTTCATTATATAAATCTAAAGCAAGCCCCACACTATCGAATCCAGAACCAATATTTGCAGATGTAGCAGGTATTTTAAAAGTTACAAGTTTTTTATTTTCAGATTTATTCATTATCATATTCCTATAGCATTCCTTATTTCTTCTATATTGTTATCCACTTTTATAGGCTCATTACAGATTTTAATAGCATTGTCAGGATCTTTAAGTCCGTTTCCTGTTAATACAGAAACTACAGTATCACCTTTATTTATTTTTCCAGCTTTACGGCTTTTTATTATACCAGCCAAAGAAGCGGCAGAAGCAGGTTCAGCAAATACTCCTTCTTCTACTGTAAGCATTTTATAAGCCTCTAATATTTCATCATCAGTAACACAGTCAATAAAACCTTCTGATTCATTAGCAGCATTAACAGCAAGTTTCCAGCTGGCAGGATTTCCTATTTTTATTGCTGTAGCTAATGTCTGAGGATTCTCTATTATTTTATTCTGCACTATAGCAGCAGACCCTTCAGCCTCAAAACCTATCATCTTTGGAAGATTAGATATTTTTACATTTTCTTTATATTCTTTAAAACCCATCCAATATGCCGATATGTTTCCAGCATTTCCTACAGGTACAGCTAAATAATCAGGAGCTTTTCCTAAAACATCGCAAATTTCAAATGCGGAAGTCTTTTGTCCTTGAAGTCTGAAAGGATTAATAGAGTTTACTAATGTAATAGGATATTTATTCGTAATATCAACAACAGCCTTTAAAGCCTCATCAAAATTTCCTTTAATGGCTATAACTTTAGCACCATACATCAAAGCCTGAGCTAATTTACCCAAAGCGATATTTCCGTCAGGTATAACAACTATACAATCGATACCGCTTCTAGCAGCATAGGCAGCAGCAGAAGCAGAAGTGTTTCCTGTAGAAGCACACATTATAGCTTTAGTATCTCTGCCTTCAAGTGCTTTAGCAACAGCCATTACCATGCCTCTGTCTTTAAAAGAACCTGTAGGATTAAGTCCGTCATATTTTAAATATAATTCTATATCTAAATCTCTTCCTATCCTTTCAGCTTTTATTAAAGGAGTATTTCCTTCATGCAAGGTTATTAATGGGGTTTTATTTGTTATAGGTAAATATTTTCTGTACTCTCTTAAAAGTCCTTTCCATGATTTCATAATTTTATCCTTTTTTAATTTAATTAAAAATTACACTCGATAGTATTTAATAAGCATATAATATAAATAATAATTTTTCAAGTTCTTAATTAAGATAATAATAAATTTATAAAAAACAAGAGAATTAATTATTTTTTTAATTCTCCTGTTTTTAAGATAGGTATAAACATGTATATAAATATTTGATAGCTTCTAATTAATAATTATTAATATTATTCATCTAAAGTAATTAATACCTCTCTAGGCTTACTGCCGTTTTCAGGTCCTACTATGCCCTGACGCTCCATTATCTCTACTATTCTTGCCGCTCTGTTATATCCTATTTTTAAGCGTCTTTGAAGGAATGAAGCACTAGCCTTACCTGTTCTAGCAACTAACTGAACCGCATCCTCCCAAAGCTCCTCATCAAGTATATCTTCTTCATCAGTATTTTTATCATCTGCATCGCTTCCCTCTAAGGCAGCAATCAAGCTCTCATCAAACATAGGAGACATCTCTCCGGATAAATAATCAACAACCTTCTTAACTTCATTATCAGATACAAAAGCACCCTGTATCCTATCAGGCATTTGACTTCCGGAAGCACAAAATAAAGCATCTCCTTTACCCAATAACTGTTCAGCACCAGACATGTCAATTATGATTCTTGAATTGGTTTTGTTAGGTACTTGGAATGCTATTCTAGTTGGAAGATTAGCTTTTATGACTCCTGTAACAACATCAGCAGAAGGTCTTTGTGTAGCTATAATTAAATGTATTCCAACTGCCCTACTCATTCCAGCCAAACGAGATATTAAATCCTCAACTTCTTTTGAAGCCACAACCATTAAGTTATGAAGCTCATCTATAACCAAAACTATATATGGAAATAATTCTAAAGGCTCTCCGTTAAATTCTGTTTCACCTTCTTTAAGTAATTGTCTGACCTTTTCATTATAAGTTTTTACATTTCTTACGAAAAATCTTTCCATTCTCTCGTATCTTTTTTCCATTATATCTACAATGTATCTCAATACTATAGTAGCTTTCTTTTCATCAGATACTACAGGCGACATCAAATGCGGTATTCCGTTATATATAGAAAGCTCTACCCTCTTTTTATCAACAAAAATAAATTTAAGTTCATCTGGTCTGAATTTATATAAAAGCGAAAGTATTATAGTAGAGAGACAAACACTTTTACCAGAACCTGTAGTACCCGCAACTAATAAGTGAGGAGCTTCTGACATATCTGATACAACATTGTTTCCATATATACCCTTTCCTAATACAAATGGTATGTCTAATTTAGATTGTCTGAAATCTGTGCTTTCAAGTACATCTCTTAAGAAAACTGCATTTCTCACTTTATTAGGTATCTCTATTCCTATAACAGAGCGTCCAGGTATGGGTGCTATTATCCTTACACTTTCAGATGCCAATGCCAATGCTATATTATCTGTAAGGTTGGATATTTTTGACACTCTTATTCCGGATGCAATCTCTAATTCATATCTAGTAATAACAGGACCTCTTGATACTCCTGTAACTTTTGCTTCTATATTGAAATCTAATAAAGTATGTTCAAGCTGCATAGCAGTCTGTTTAATAGATTCCATCATAGCTCCGTCATTTACAGGTATAGATCTATTTAATAAATCAAAAGGCGGATGCTTATAATGCTTATCAACATATTTAGTATCAAAATTTGATTGTATACGATCTCTGTCAAAATTTTTAATTGATTTAGTACCTATAACAGATTTCATAGGCTTTAATGTATCAACCGTTTTTTGAGATTCTATATTTATAAATCCTGCTTCTTCCTGAGGAGCATTATTTATATGAGCGGCATTATTATCTATTTTATTATCAGTTTCATTTATTTCTTCTGATTCTTTTAATATTGTATTATCAATTATATTATTATTCTCTATATTTTCATTTATACTATTATCTAAATTATTATTATATTCTGATAAGTTTTCATCATTATTTATATTATCTGCCGTATTTACAGTTCTAGTTTTTAATCGTATATCTTCTATATTAGAATCTGCATTATAAAGTTCTTCTTCGTCCAAATCAAACTCATCTATTTTATTGTCAGAATAATTATTATGATTATTATTATAATTGGGTATATGATCTGCTCTATTATACACTCTTTTTGATGCATATCCCATAGCAAATTCAAATGCTTCTTTTTTCTTACTGCCGCTGTTTATACTATTTCCAATATTATTTGAAGTTAAAACATATTCTTCTTCATCTTCTTCTTTTTTAGTTTCTGCAATATTATCAATATTATTATTCACTTCATATATTTCATTCAATTCATTTTCTTTATTTTTTTTATTCTCTTCAACTAATCTTTGAAGCTTTTCAAAACTATCCTCTGCCTCAATATTTTCATTAATATTTGCTTCTTCCTTCGTATCAGAATAATCATATATATAATTTTCATAACTTTCTGAATTACTATTAGCTCTTATATATTGATCTTCAACATTATATTTTGAATAATTATTAACTGAATCATCATAAGCAGCTCTCTTAAAATCCGATTTTTTTAAATAATTGATATTATAATCAAGCCCTTCAAATTCCTGATAATCATTATTTTCTGTTTCTTTTAATTCTTCATTTTTTTTTTTATTTATGAAGTCATTATAATAACTTCTATAAAACTCATCTTCCATTTCCATACTGCTATTATGGATAGTATTATTTCTATTAGCTTTTTCTTTTCCAAAAACAACTTCTGCCAAAGTAAGACCTAAATCTTCCTCTTTATTTTCTAATGCATTTACATTTATTCCGCCATTAAAATGCATGTTTTTTAATTCATTTGTAAGATTCTCAGCTTCTTTACTAAATGGATTAGATGCACTGAAAAAACTATCCTCGGATTTATTTCTTCTCAATAATGTTTCTCTATATTTTTTTTCATCAAAATTATAATTGTTATTTTCTGCTTTCTCTATAAACGGTACAGTTTTAAACTCTAACTCTGAAATTTCTTTAGTATAGAATAAAGGAACATAATCTCTGGAATATATTTTTTCTTTATTATCAGTTTGATGAGCAGTTTCAGCATTTTTCATTGATTTTATTTCTAAATCTTTTATACCATTAACCACTTTCTGCTCTATATCTTTGATTTTCTCAAAATCAACATTTCTAACCATATTTCTGAAATAATTAACTAAATCCATTATAGAAACTTTAGCAAATACAATAGCAGTTATTACAAGTCCGGAAATTACTATCATAATAGCACCGGTATTTCCAAAGATTGATACTAAAGAACCTCCTATAAACTCACCTAGCATTCCGCCTTTATTATAAAAATCTAAACTTCCTAAAAATATATTTAACAATATACTAAGAAGTATCATCAATATTGAAGATGATAATGCGGATATTAATATTCTATCAGTAGAATTTCTTAATATAATATTTACTCCTGCATATATGAAAAATGCCGGTATTATATAAGAGGCAAAACCAAATGCTAGAAATGAATAGCTTGATATATAAGCACCAAATATACCTAATAAATTTTTAATTTCATTATTTGAATTTAAATCTTCCATATTCATACTAAAATAGGAAAGAAGAAGTATACCAGCAAATAAAAGACATAAAAAACCCACTATATCAAAAAAAGGATTTCTATTTTCATATTCTTCCTGAATATAATCATCAAATTTTTCATTCTCTGATTTCTGTTCAAACTTTTTTTGTTCTGCTCTTTTTTGTATTGTTAATTTTCTTTTAAATAATCCCATCATAATAAAACTCCAATACTTAAAAAATCATACCTGCAAAAAATAGAAAAAAACTGCCATTCCGGCTATAAGACAATAGAATCCGAAATAGAAAAGTTTACCCTTCTTCAAAAAAGAAAGAAGGAATTTTAAAGCTATAATACCAAATACAAATGCCGTAAAAAATCCTACCAAAGCATAAGTAATATCAAAATCAGCAATATCTTTTATTGATAGCAATAAAGCTCCGAATATCGCAGGTAATGATATTAAAAAAGAAAATCTTCCTGCTAAATCTCTATTTAAGCCCAAAAATAAAGCGGCACTTATAGTCATGCCGGATCTTGATATACCCGGAAATATGGCAACTGACTGTGCTAAACCTATTATAAATGCATTCCTATAAGTCATAGTAAATACATCTTTTAAATCATTGCTGTAAGTGTTTTTATCTAATTTTCTAGTAAGAAGAAGTATAGAACCTGTTATAATAAGGTTAAGTCCTATTCTTTGTAAATCCAAATTGCTTAAATATTTTTCTAATAATAGTCCTACTATAGCAACAGGTATAGAAGCTATTATCACCATTAAAGATATTCTAAAGCCTTCGCTATTTTTACTAGCATTTTTAACATCCTTAAGCCCTGAGAAAAAACCTGTGATAGCATTTATTATATCTTTATAAAATATTAAACATGTAGCTAAAAATGTACCGAAATGAAGTGCAACTTCAAATGACAGTATATTTTCTGCATGAAAATTTAAAAAGTATTCTATTATTCTTAAATGACCGGAACTTGAAACCGGAAGAAATTCTGTTATAGCCTGAACAAAACCAAGTATTACAGCCTTAATCATTAAACTACCCCATTGTTTACATAATATCTGTATGATTTTCGGATAGTTTAAAAAAAGCAATAGTAAAAAATTATGTCAACTATATTATGATAATATATAATAATGAATTATAAGCAAATCTCTACTCTAAAATAGTTTCAACTACAACATTATATTCATTAGAACTGTAGCTTTCTTCTAATATATAAGCATCATTTGTCAATTTTACAGCTATATTAACATCTATATCATTACTTCTAAGTACATTAAATAATGATTCATAAGCTCTTTTTAAAGCATTTTGAGTAAGCATTTGTCTTGTATAAGCATTAAGATTTGCAGTTTCCGGCATTTGTATAGAAGCATTTGCTCTGAAAAATTTGTCTTCAATACTTCCCTCTTTTTTTAATTTATTTAATATTTCCAAAGTTTTATTATATACGCTGCTGTCTTTAACACTTATTTCAACATAAAAATTATCATCTTTTTTATATTCTCTTATATCAGCTATATTCTCATTATCAAAATCTATTAAATTATTATCCTTCAAAGATACAGCAACTATATTAAAATCCGTTCTATTTATTATTGATGAAGTTTCCTTAGCTATATAATAGTATATAGAATCTATTGCTTTGGATTTGCTAGCTTCAAAACTTACATCTGTGTAAGCTTTTGAATAGAAATTACCTTTTTTAATATTATTTTTTGAACATGAAATTAAACAAAATAATAATAAAATAATGATAAAATACAGCTTGTTTTTTTCCATAATTTATAATAAATTATCCTTTTGTAATATTAATTATTTTAACTTTATTATATTAGTAATTGTAAAATAAATATATGGAGATTTCATATTGAATATAAAAATATTTATATTGTTATTAAGTGTTATTATACTTTCATCATGTCAGAAAAAAGAGGATAATTTTTTAGAAGATATGGCTTCTTTAGATAAATCATATATGGATACATTATTAATAATCAGAGATGTTAATAATCCAAATAGAAAAGAAGCAATAGAAAAATTTATAATTATATGGAATGAGTTTAAAAAAAAGTATTATAATTCAAGTATAGAAGATCCGCAATGGAAAGCTGATTTTGATTCTTTGCAGGATATACTTATAAGATCTCATTATTATATATCAAGCGGAGAAGATGAAAGTGCAGGATATTCTATACTGCATGATATTAAATATGTACTTTCAGATTTAAGAAAAAGAAATAATGTTAATTGGTTTTTTGATAATTTAAACTCTATATATAAAATAGCATATAGAGTAGGAGAACTTTCAAAAATATATGCAGGTTCCAATACTACGCTTACACCAGAAGAGGAAGAAAAATTGATAGTGGTATATTATCTTCTTGATGCAGCTGTAAAAACTACTATATCAGAATTTGACAGAAGTAATATTCATCTTCTCCATCTATCTCAGCAGCAGCTTGGTACTTTAAAGCATAATATAGAAACTATAGATGACTTAGTTAAATCTATAGGAAATGATCTGTTTTCAAAAAAATACAGTAATCTTTCTAATATATCAGAAAACATTTTAAATATATATTTTAACTCGCTTCAGATAATAAGAGGATAATTAAGTATAGTGAAAGGATTTTGTATTTTAAATAAACCAAAAGGCATAACCTCTTTTGATGCCATAAAAAAGACAAAAATAATATTAAAGCAAAAAGAAAATATATTAGAAAAAAGAGTAGGACATGCAGGTACATTGGATCCTTTTGCTGACGGAGTATTAATATTAGCATTCGGCAGATATACTAAATTATTTTTCTTATTCGATAATTTAAATAAAGAATATATAGCATCAGGAGTATTCGGAGAAAGCAGGGATACTGATGATATAGAAGGAAATACAATTAAAGTATCAAATAACATTAATAAATTGAGTTTTGAAGAATTAGAAAATATTATAAAAACAAATTTCAAAGGAAATATAATACAAAAACCTCCCATATATAGTGCCAAAAAAATAAATGGTAAAAGAGCTTATGATTTAGCTAGGGATAATAAAAGTTTTGAATTAAAAGATATAAATGTTTTTATAGAAAAAATAGAATTATTAGAATATGATTATCCATATTTCAAAATAAAAACTTCAGTAAGCAAAGGAACTTATATAAGATCCATAATAAGAGATATAGGAGAAATAACAGGAAACTTTGCCTATACAAAAGAATTAAAAAGAGTTTCAATAGGAAATTATAATATTAATATGTCTTGTAATATTGAAGATATAAGTAAAAATAAAATATTATCATTCTTTGATATGTTTAAAAATTTCGATAAAACAATAATAGAAAATACATCAGATATAAAACAAATATTATGCGGCAATACCAAAACAATAGAAAATATAAAAATAAACAATAAATACATGGCATTAACAAATAATAAAAATAATCTTCTTGCAATAATAGAAAAAAATAACACTGATAAAAATAATAAATATGCTTTTATAGATATTGAATAATTTATATATTCCAATAATTTAAAACAAATTAACATAACATAAAATCAATATTTGATTTTTTTTGTAATAGGTATATTATATTATTTAATAAAATTCTATAATAGAGGTTTCTATCATATACTATGAATATTTTAGTTATAAACGGTCCTAATACAAATATGTTCGGTGCAGCTCAGATTAAAATTTTTGGAAATATTACATTAGGAGATATTGAAAATAAGATTAAAGAAGCAGCATCAGGCAATGCAAAAGTATCGTTCTTTCAGTCAAATCATGAAGGAGCTATTATAGACAGAATACATAGAGCTTATGATGAAAATATAGAATATATAATAATAAATGCAGGTGCTTATGCCCATACATCTATAGCTATAAGAGATGCTTTTTTAGCTACTAATATACCATTTATAGAAGTTCGTATGAGTAATGTCTATGCAAGAGAAGATTTTAGAAGTAAAAGCTATTTATCAGATATAGCATTGGGAGTAATTACAGGTTTTGGTGATAATAGTTATATACTAGCCCTAGCTCATTTATTATCAGTAGAAAAAAGAAATAATAATTAAATATATTACGGAGTTTGAAAATGTGTAAATTAACTTTAACTGAAAGCGGAGAAAATAAAAAATTCAATTATGATGCAAGGTTAGAAAGATTATTAAAATTAACAAATGAAAATATTCTTATCACCAAAAATGAAAATATATTCTATCTTACAGGTTTTAAAGGCAGTGCCGGATGGCTTCTCATAAGCAATGGCAAAAAATATCTATTTGTAGACTCAAGATATTCTGAGCATGCCTCTAAAGTTACACATAAAACTACTGTTATACTTGTGGCAGTAACTTATCAAGATGCTGTAGCTGAATTCTGTAAAGAAAATAACATTAAAGAAATACATGTAGCTAAAAACGGACTTTATCTTTCTGATTATGAAAGCATAGTTGCTTCTATGGTTAACAATTCAATAAAAATAGCAATAAGTAAGGCTGATATAGACACAATAAGAAATGTAAAAGAAAAAGAAGAAATAAAAATAATAAAAGATAATCTTAACAGAGCAGAAAAAGCAATGACTAAAATGCTGGCATTTGTAAAAGAGGGAGTAACAGAACAGGAATTAGCAGCAGAATTAGAATATCAAATGCGTAAAGAAGGCGGAGATAAAACTGCATTTGATACTATACTGCTTTTTGGTGAAAGAACTTCCCTTCCTCATGGAGTACCTTCTGAAAGAAAATTAAAATTAGGCGACAATATACTTATGGACTTCGGATTATCCAGAGACGGATATAAAAGCGATATAACAAGAACCTTCTTCTTCGGCAAAGGAAATAACTTTGAAGAGATGAGTAAAATATATAATATAGTAAGAGAAGCTCATCATAAAGGCATAGAAGCAATACATTCCGGAGTATCAGGAAAAGAAGTTGATAATGCAGCAAGAGAAATAATAAAAAATAAAGGTTACGGTCAGTATTTCGGACATGGATTGGGACATAGTGTAGGACTTGAAATACATGAATCTCCTAGACTTTCACCTCTTGTTGATCATATTTTAGAAGGCGGATGCGTGGTTACAGTTGAGCCTGGCATATATGTGCCAAATTTAGGCGGAGTAAGAATAGAAAACATGGCAATAGTAACTAAAAACGGAGGAGTTTCTATAAATGATACTCCTACAGATTTAATAGTTTTATAAAAATTAGATTTTAACAAATAAAAGGCATATAGTTTTTTTCTATATGCCTTATTTGTTTAAAATTTATTGATTAAATATATATGCTCCAAATCTAGGACCGAATCTATATCCTATTTGAACACCTACATCTAAATTTCCATAGCTGTCTCCTGATGAAACACTTGAATCTGCTATAGTCTGATTCCATTTAAAGCCCCAATCATAACCTATATAAAGCCCTATATTCAAAGCATTATTGTCATCAAAAAAGAAAGAATAATCAAAAGTACCTTTTATATATGTTCTAGGCTGAATTTTAGTTTCTGCCTTTAACTCAGAACTAGAATTTCTTAATGAAGAAGAAGATGCTAATCCAAATTTTACTCCGGAATTAATACCTATAGAAAATCCTTGTATATTAAATTTAGGATAAAAACCTATATAAATATCATGCACATAACTTTTAAAATTAATATCATTACCATGCGAATAACTGAATCCTGTAAAACCATATCCCAAAGAACCAAGCAGACTAAAGCCCATATTTTCTCTTATATTAAACATATACCCTATATCAGCTTCTACACCTATTTGGAAATTTCCGCTAGTTTTAAACTTTGAATATGGTTCATAAAGTGTCACACCTGCCCCTATAGGTACATTTGCTATTATCTCAAATCCCCCTATATTTGCATAGGAAATTTGACTTAATAGCATTAATGATAAACTTATAAATATTATTTTATATAATTTAACCATAATCATTTCTCCATATAGTTTAACTGATTAATAATATTATTATAATATTTTATATATTTGTCAAGATCTGTTTCGCATTTCAGTGCTATAAAATTTACTCTTCTATTTTTGTAAATATCATTAGTATATTTTGGCATTATATCGCTATAAGGGAAAATTTTAACTCTTTTATAAGAAAATCCGTAAGAAAGTATAACATCTCTTATAACACTAGCCCTTCTCTGTGATAATTTGAAGTTAATATCTCCATTGCCTTGCCCTATAATATCAGCATGCCCTTCTACAACTAAAATACAGCTTTTATTATTACTCATAAAACTGATAACTTCATTCATAACATATACATAGTCTTCTATATTATAAGGTTTTTCTTCATTTAACCTATAATATATTTCTTTATCAGTATCCAGCATTGTTCCTCTTTGCGTTTCAATCAAATTCATATTACTGCTTATATTAAATTCATAATTGCAAGGATCTATTTGTTTAGCGGGTCTGTTCCAAGTAAAATATAATCTTCTTTCAGGTATAAAACATGAGATTAAAATAAAAGCAATTAATAAAATAAAAAATATCTTTAAATATCTCATAATACTTTCCTATTAAAACCTTATGTTTATAGGTATGAAAGAAACAGCAAATTGTTTTGTAAATATGCCGTACTCAATAGCAAATGACTGATAGAATATATCAAAATGAAAGCCCACTCTCATATCATAAAGCTGATAAGACATTTTATCCTGAGAATTAGGTACATATAAATCATTAACTGTTATTTCATGCCCAACAATATTAGCATAGCTTCCTATACCATTTACTCCAACCTTTGATTCCAAACTTCCATATATGATATCAGCACCCACAGAAAAATAAGCAGCTAAATACTGTATAACAGGCACTTTATCTTGCATTTTAAATCCGAATACTAATTTAGGACTCAAGGCAAAAGTTTTCCATTTTGATTCTAAAAAAGCATTTCCATTAAATACTACACCTGTATCGGTTCCTCCTCCATAACCTAAATAAAGAGGCACATATACATTTCTATTATTGGCAGCCATTTTTAAATTTCCTTCGTCATAATTAAAATCGAATCTTAAATCTCCGAAGAAATATTTAGTTCTAAAAAGATAAGCCTTTAATGAAGCACCTATATTCCAGCCTAGAGATTCTATTTCAACATCGTTTACAACAGCACCATAAATCTCTTTAAATCCCAAAGCCATTCCTCCTCTAAGAGTTAAAGCCAAAGGTACAGGTCCGAGATTAACCTGCAAATAGGCATTAATATGAGGTATAGGAAGTATATCCAAAGCGTTAGCCAATGAATCATAATCATTTTCTGTTTTAGGCGGATTTTGTATATCGTTTATATGAAGCAGAGGCACATCACTATATAAATTAATACCAAAACTTCCTATAGGCGTATGCATAGGTATAAGAAGTCCTGTATTATTTCCGGAAGCTGCATTGAAAGCTGCTTTATTTTTTAAAGCATTAATAACTACTGCAGCCGTTCCCTGCTGCATATTAGCAACCTCTAAAAATCCTAATGTAGTACCTACTAACAATATAACAGATTCATTTGTTGTAGTATCAAGAACTTTTTCAGGATTCTGTGCTATTGTTATAAGCTCACCGAATGTAAAAGTTTTTATTCCGTCATCGAAAAGCTGATTCATCTGTTTGCTTTCTGTTAAAATATTCAATGTTTCTTTTGGAATATTATTATAGATTCCTGTAGATTCTATATAAGCATTAATAAAAGTTTTATAATCAATAGTTGGAAACTGTGAATATAAATTGATGCTTATAGTAATTATTATTGTAAATATTATATATATCTTTTTCATAAATAATTAAAAATCAATATAGATAAATCCATTAATAAAATAATTTTTTTATTATATTTTAATATTAATTTAATGCAAGCTAATATGAAAATAAAATCATTAATAATTAGCATTAAAGCTCAAAAGTATAATGCGTAACGGCCTCATCAGGACGGAAATAATTATTACCTTTGTCTTTAATTATTTTTAACATATCAGCCATGACTTTGTAATATAAGAAATAATAATCATAATTTTTAAAGTCGGACATTGTAGAGTTTAAAAGTAAATTATAATATTTCTCTGCAAGGTTCAAAGCCGTTTCATATTGAGTATTAAGTTTAAACTGCCTGTCATAATCCACTAAACGCACTATTTTGCTGTTGAAAGTAAATAAATCAGCCCCGCCGCTCTCCCAGCCTATATCGGAAGTTAATTGATTATTAGGCACTACATTAACCCAGTCGGATTCCTGTGCTTTGTCTGGAGATACTGAAGAGACTTGTAATTGATAATATCCAGACTTTTTAATATGCTCCTCTGTAACGGTAAAGTTTGTTTCAAATCTATCAACCGTTTCCATAATCTCTTTTATTGGCGGCATAGGATAAGTGCTGTTGAAAGTCCTGTAATATTTACCATTTAACTCAGTGTATGAAAGCTCGAAAGGCGTACCATCTTCAAATTCATAACCTCCAACTATACCAAATTTTCCTGTAAAAGATGCATAACGTGTTAGGTTATTAATATCTACGTTATTTTCTTTTTTCCAGTTTATACCGTCTTCTGTTGACCATATTCCGTCTTTTTGAGTAAAACTTTTATCACTAAAAAAACTCCATTGTTTTGTATTTGTACCATAAGAATCAGTATATTCCCAATGACTAGATTCACCTCCGTATACATATACTTTATCCAATTTATTTTCATCATATAGTATATAAAATTGCTGCCTTTTTTCTGGAAATGGCAATTCATATTTTACCCAGTTATTATTATCAGAAACATCTTTTGTTATATCAACTAAATAATAGTCTTTTGAATCATCACTGTAATTAGGCTCTTTCGGATCTCTATATCCTAGAATATGATCATCTAAAGGAGACTTCTGCCCTGTGATAAATAACTTACCTTTAATATAAAATAAAAAAGCAAGATTAAGAGTATCCATACCATATCTGCCCTGTATAGTGGGATTATCTGCATTAGGCTCTGGAATATTATAAATTTTATTTTCTATATTTGCAGAGTCTGACCAATTTATAAGGCTGTCTGATTCTCTTTTATAAAAATACATAGAGAAACTTGTAAAACAACCAAAATTCCAATAAGGATATATGGATGAAATAGAAATAAAATTTAGTTTTTCAAATGCCTTTTTATATGGATCATTCCAAGTGAACGATTGATCAGCTTTTGATGGTATTAATACTCTATTCGCTTCTATTATTAATTTTTTTGAATTTAGATTAGTCCAATATTCTGTTTGTTCTAAATCGCTGCCTGAGGAAAGGCTGTGTATTTTGGTTATTGTACTGCCGTCATTTTCTATTCTTAATACTGCTCCTTTGCCTGTGGGGTTAAGTGTTTTTGTGTTTGGGTTGTATTGGTATTCATTAGTAGCTAAAACATACCAGTCATTTTTAAACTTAAACCTTCTTCCGTATCCACCGAACACTGTACCGTTTGCCACTATTTCGGGTTTTATTTCTACTGGCTTTTCTTCAATTTTATCTTCTTCTGGAGGCGTTGGGAGAGGGGTTGGGTTCGGGTAGTCTGGTATTTCCGCTTTTCCGTCATCTTTACTTGCAAATTCTGTTGGATGCGGTATATATGTGGGGCTTAATAAATTTACCTTCTTACATGACATTATCAATACTACTATCAAAATCAATAAAAGAAGTAAAAAATACATTTTTTTGTTAATAAAATTCTTTTTCATAGTACAATCCTATTATTGTTAGTTATTGTAAACTTGATTAATTGAATGTTTACTGTTTCATAGATTATTTTTATATTATTGATAAATATAATTGATTGATTATTTACAGATTTGAAAAAATTGTTAATAAAAAATTTTAGGTAAATTTTTTTTGATGCTTGACAATAAACCGAGTTCATACTACTTGGCTTGGCTTGGCTTGGCTTGGCTTGGCTTGGCTTGGCTTGGCTTGGCTTGGCTTGGCTTGGCTTGGGTTTGGAACCTTAGCAGATATTCAAAAAAACACAAAACAAGAAGAAATAACTCCAGAATATCATGAAGAAGTAGAATCATATAGTGAAGAACCTAAGGAAGAAGATGTACAAGAATATACTAATGAACCTCAAGAAGAAGTAAAAGCAGATATTCAAGAAGAATCAAAACAAGAAGAAATAACTCCAGAATATATACCGGAGATGTTAAATTAGATTCAACTATTTCTGCTGGTATAGGCTACACTTCTGATGCTTTTGGTATAGGTATTGGTTATAACTATACTTTGGTAAACGGACAATTAGGCGTACATACTCCTGTACTTATGTTTAATGCTTTAAATAACAATTTAAGAATAGCTATACCTATACAAGTAGCTGTAAAAGATTATAATTCTGGTAAGATCTTGATAGAAACGGAAAAATAATATTTTTAATGGCTGTTATTATTACAAATGGAAATGATACAGGAGGGTATTTTTCTAGTATGGATTTGATTGATGGAAAAGATGGAATAAGAGGTGAATATCTTCATGTAAATGTTAAGTGGGAATTGGAATCAGTATTTGGTGTTATGATGCATGAACTTCAGCATTTGATTAATTACAATGTAAATGTTTTTGAACATAATATAGAAATGGATATTTGGCTTAATGAGGCACTTTCTGAGTCCACATCACATACATTTAATAATAGCATTGTACAAATGAGAGTAGAATCATTTAATGTAATACCTTATTATTCTTTTTATTCTTGGTATTTGAAATATGAAGACACAACAGATATATTTGGAGTAGATATGGCTACTTTAAGCTATTCTCCAGTATCAATTTTTATGAAATGGATTGACACTAAAACAGGAGGAAATCAGGAAGTTTATAGAAAAATAGCTTCTTCTACCATAGCAGACAGTGAACAAAGACTTGTAAATTCTGTAAAAGAATTAGCACACTCTTTAGGCAGCGATATGGATACTTTATTGATTAATTATATTTCTGATATATATAAGGGAAATAACTTAGGGTTAAATATTGGTGCTATTCCTTTTTCTGAATCTTATCCAGGAGTTATTGAACATTTAACTGTAAACGGACAATTACAATTAGTTCCTAGAGCATTAATAGTTTGCTCTGCTGAGGATGCTGGTAAAGTTACTGATCCTAAAATCAGAAAAACAGATTTAGATGGTAGTTATTATCTTCTATTAAATACTTCAAAAAATACAACTCCAGGATTGGTTTCAGCGAATAATATTGTAGATGTTTCAATAACTTTGCCGCCGTCATCAAAATCTTTAAGCGTACAATATAATGATTTTAAAGATTTAACCATATTCAAAGATAATTACTTCAGAGATGTGATAATTAATGAAAAGGATTAAGATAATATATTATTTAATAATCAGGCTATTATAAAAAATTGTAATAGTCTGATTTTTTGATTATTATTTTTAGTGATAAACTATATAAAAATATTTTACAACTAAAGTTGCAAACTGCTTGTTCATTGATTTAGAATTGCCATTGATAAAATTTTTATTATATATAAAAGTAAAACTATAAGGAATAATTATGAAAACATTTTATTTATTTTTATTTATTGTTTTTATGTTTATTGTTTCATGCGGTAATAAGGTTACATCCCCTTCAGAAACCATAGGTAATATAACATATTATAATCCAGCATATTCAGAAACTAAAGAATTTCCTTTTTGGCAATTTGATAGATTAGGAAACTATAATGAAACTAGAGCAAAATTCAGCAAAATAGTTGAATCAGAACATACAATTGTTTATTTACAAGATGGATATAATATTACAAGAGAGAAAGTAATATCTTTTTTTACAGAATTTGAAAATAATTATAAAAAAGAAATAGAAATATATGGAAATCATTCAGATCTTGATGGAAATGGTAAAATAATATTTTTAATGGCAGAATTAAATATCAATATTAGACCTGAAGATTCAGTTTTAATGGGATATTTTGCGCCAAATGATATAACTGAAGGAAAAGATGGTGTAAGGGGAGAATTTTTGTATATTGATGTAGTTTATATTAATGAAACTACAATTGGATTTATTATGCATGAATTTCAGCATTTAATTAATTATAATGTAAATGTATTAGAAGGTAAAAAAGAACCAGATATTTGGTTTAATGAAATGCTTTCAGAATCTACATCTCATATATTTTCAAAATATTTAACAGATGAGAGACTTGCTATATTTAATATTATTCCTATCTATTCTTTTTATTCTTGGTATCTTAGATATACGGATGGACAGCATATATTAAATGATAATAAAGTTATATTTAGTTATGCTTCTGCATCAGTATTTTCAAAATGGCTTGATATGAATACAGGAGGAAATTATAATATTTACAAAGAATTAGCAAATTCTTCTCCTAAACTTTCAAGTGAAGAAAGACTTGTAAGTACAGTGAAAAAATTAAATTCTAATCTAGGAAATGATATGAATGATATGCTTATTAATTGGCTAAAAGATATAAATGATAGAAAAGTTCCAAATGCTTCACTTATAGTATTGGAGTCATCAAGCGGTAATCTTTTTCCATTAGTACCTAAAGCAGCAATACTTTATGAAACAGTTAATATTCCTTCTATAGCAGATAGTCAAAAAATCAAAACTAAAGATTTAGGAAATGGATATTCTATAATATTAAATACTTTAGTCAATGCTGAGGCAGGTTTGGTTGATAGAAAAGATGTTGTAGAAGTTAGATTACCTCAATTATCTGCTTTAAACTCTTCATCAGCATATCAAAAATATGATTTAGATTTATTGCCGAAAAGACATTATTTTATAGACAGAGTAATTACTGAAAAAGATATAAAATATATTAATAAATAATAATCTATAAAAAATGAAAGATATTATAAAAATTGTTTAGAATCTTACTTACAGCTTTTTTATATACAAAAATAATATTTTAAATAAAACTCAATATCAGGCTATTATAAAAAATATAATAGTCTGATTTTTTTATATCAAAAAGTATACTGCAATAATTAGAATTTATTAATTAACATAATATTTTTTAATTGACAAAACCTTATATATATAATAGTATATTTACAATAAATATTTAACTTTTTTAATTATATAAAGGTTGTATATAATTATGCTGTATCAAATTTTTTATCCATTAAGGGAATCATTTTTTGGTTTTAACCTATTTAGATATATCACATTCAGAACTGCCGGTGCTGTAGCTACTGCATTGATATTAGTGCTTTTATTTGCTCCGAATGTTATAGAAAAATTAAAAAAACTTAATTTCGGTCAGGTTGTAAGAGATGACGGTCCTGAAACACACTTAGTTAAAACAGGCACTCCTACTATGGGAGGTATATTTATAGTAGGAAGTATTTTAATCAGTGTGCTTTTATGGGCTGAATTAGATAATTTAAAAATAATACTTCTTACTTTATCATTAGTAATACTTTCAATAGCAGGTTTCTTAGATGATTTTTTGAAGATTAAATATAAAAACTCGAAAGGTCTTCCCGGAAAATACAAAATATTTTTTCAAACTTTTGTAGGAATTATAATAGGAGTTTATTTATATTATTTTGATAAATCAACTTTTTTGATGACATTTGAACTTAATCAAGGCATAGGAGTATTAGAAGCTGTAAAAGTGGCACAGGTACCTTCTTCAACTATATTTCTTCCATTTGCAAGTACAATATATATAGATTTAAAAATATTATACATACCATTTGCAACATTTGTAGTTGTAAGTATGAGTAATGCTGTTAATCTTACCGACGGACTTGACGGACTTGCTATAGGTCTTTTAATAATAATGTCTATGGCTTTAGCAGTTCTCTCTTATGTATCAGGAAACTCACTAATAGCAACTTATTTAAAAATACCTTTCATATCAGATGCAGGAGAGGTTACAGTTTTTGTTGGTGCTTTAATAGGTGCTGGTTTAGGATTCTTATGGTTTAATGCCCACCCTGCTCAGGTGTTTATGGGAGATGTAGGAAGTTTATCTTTGGGAGGAGTTTTAGGTATCATAGCCTTATTTATAAAGCATGAATTACTTCTTGTTATAATAGGAGCTGTTTATGTGGCAGAGGCTTTAAGTGTAGTTTTACAAGTGTTCTCTTATAAATTTTTTAATAAAAAGCGTATATTTAAAATGGCTCCTTTGCATCATCATTTTGAAAAATCAGGCTGGAAAGAAACTCAGGTGGTATTTAGATTCTATATTATAGGAATAATAATGGCTCTTATTGGCATAGCTACGCTTAAGATAAGATAGAATTATATATTGATTTATTTTGAATAATTAGTATTATTTATAATATAGGTATAGTGGGAATAATTAATGGAAGGAAAATTAATAGTATTAGAAGGCATAGATGGTTCCGGAAAATCTAGTATTGGTATGATGCTCACCGATACTTTGAATAGTCTTGGAATAAAATCTATATATACATTTGAGCCTACTTATGCATATTATGGTTCTAAATTGAGAGAAAGCTTGCTCTCTAAAGATTTAAAACCTGAAGAAGAATTATCGTTATTTATAGCTGATAGAAAAGAGCATATAAAACATATGATTAAGCCTGCCATTAATGACGGATATGTAATAGTATTAGATAGATATATTTATTCATCTATAGCATATCAAGGTGCTAAAGGAATTGATAAAGAATATATATACAATCTGCATAAAGATTTCATATTACAGCCTGATTTAGTATTCATACTCCATCTCGATATAGAAACTGCATTAAATAGAATCATGGAAAAAAGAGGATTCGTTGATAGATTTGAAAACAAGAATTATTTAGAAGAGGTTGATAAAATATTCTGCTCTTTTGATGCCTCATATATACATCATATAGATGCTTCCAAATCTCAGGAATCAATCAAAGATGAAATTTTAAATACTATAAAAGAATCTAAAATACTTCCTCTAAATTCTCTTCAATAGAATCTGATATTATTTGATTATTAGCTGTTTTTGTGTAATAAGTATTGCCTATAGATTTCTTATCTAAATTTTTTATATCTAATGCTAGTATATAAACGGCACTTTTTTTAGTTCCGTCTTTTGATGTATAAATATTTTGTCTCAATTCTCCGCTTACTAGTACATGTCTTCCTTTAAATAAGCTAACAGCAGCTTTATCTGCATTATATCCCCAAGTTACTAAATCAAAGAAATATACTTCCTTTTGTAAAGTTCCATTTGTATAATAGAATCTATTATTGGCTACAGAAAATTTGCATAAAGATTTTCCATTTTTAGTTTTCATGTAAGTAGGATCTTTTGTTAATCTTCCTTCTATTACTATAATATTAGCATTTCCTGACATATTAAAACTCCTATTTATTATTATCTTTATGCTAATAGTTAAACAAATTTCTTTATCAATTTAAGCCTAACTTTTATAAAAAATTATAAAAATAAATAACATAAAGGGGAATCCTCTTTTATGTATGGTTTTAATTCTTCAAATGTAAAACTTATCTCTGTAATTCCTACTGTATATGGTGATATATCATTAGCCTGCCATACAAAATTTAAAGAATTGGGAAGAACTCTAAAAGTTGAGCTTTCCAATGTGATAGAATCAAATTCATAGTAATCCTCTTTAGAATAACCTTTTTTTAATATTTTATCTCTCATTAATGATATTAAATCAGCATTATTAAAGTCAGATATTAAATCTCTTATAGTAATTAGATTAGAACTTTCTAATGAAAATACTTCCTGAATATTAGCTTTTGCTGCATAATCTCCGCCTGTATATAATGATGAATAATTATCAAGTGCTATTATATGGCTGTCTATATATCCTACATTAACTGTATTATCTATTTCATAAGTAGTATTACTTGAACCTACATATAAAAGTCCTTTCCATTCATTATAGTAGTTATCACATTCTTCCTCGGCATAATTAATAGATGATTCCATATCTGAAGAGCTTATATCATTGCTCTTACTAAATAAAAGTAAAGTTTTATGATATGAGAATATAGAGTTACTTATACTTTCATTTTTATAATAATCTACTATATCCGCATAATATACAGGAAGATTTCTATTTAAAGAAAACTCGATATCTTTAACTTCATTTAACTCCTCATATTTTATTTCTGCATTTAATATTATATCATCACTTAAACTGCCGACTATAGAAGCATGAATATTATTATTATCATCAACTTCCTTCAAATTTATTTTATTGTTATTAATAGTACCTGTAATTACTGATTTTCCATTTTTTGTATAATAATAACCGCTTACTTTTTGATTCTTTTCATTTACATACAAATACATATCGGCCTTTTCACCGGATATATTTCCTTCAAGTAAATAGAATTTAGATTCTTGTATTTCTGAACCATTTTTAGTTTTATCCGTTGTAATGCTTTTAGAATTATTGCAGGAAATACTTAAAATAATAACAATTACCAAAGACAAAAACTTTTGAAACATATATAATACACCCTTAATTTTTTTGCTATAACTGTTAATATATAAATTAATATCAATAAATCAATACAAATAATTAAAATTATTATAAATAATTGACTTTTTATAAAATTAATAATATCATTGATTAATTATAAATTTCTTCTAAAAAGAGGATTAAAGTATGGAAAAAGTGCAAATAGAAAATGTTGAACTCACATTATCTCACCCGGATAATTTAAATATAAAATGGACAGGGCAGAATGATTTGGTAAGACAGATAATGGCTTCTTGGCATTTAATTTCAGAAGATGATATACCGCTAAATCCTAGAATCGTAGGAAAACCCGGTGCCGGAAAAACTACGCTTTCATATTATGTAGGAAAAGAGATTCTAAATAGAGATGTTTATATATTTCAATGTACAGTAGATACAAGACCTGAAGATCTTATAATTATTCCTGTAATATCTGAAAACAATAAAATAAGCTATCATGCTTCTAGTTTGGTTACTGCTATGATTAAAGGAGGGGTAGCTATACTAGATGAAGGAAATAGAATGAGCGAAAAAACTTGGGCTTCGCTTGCTCCGCTTCTTGATGATAGAAGATATGTAGAAAGTGTAATAGCTGGAATAAAGATAAAGGCTCATCCTGATTTTAGAATCATAGTTACTATGAATGATGATGCCAGCACTTTTGAGCTTCCTGAATATATACATTCTCGTCTTCAGCCTACTATAGAACTTCCTTTCCCTGATGTTAAAGAAGAATATGATATATTAAAGATGAATCTTCCTTTTGCTGATGATGAAATATTAAAAATCACTGTAGGTTTTTTACAAAAATCACATATTCATAATGCTTCTTTTTCTGTGAGAGATGGTATTAATATGGCTAGATATGCAATGAAATTATATAAAGGAAACATTGCAAGCAGCAGAGATACCGCATTTTTAATAGCATTAAAATCTGTACTTGGTAATGAGGGGCTTAGAATATTAAGTCTTAATATGGATGATAGAGATAATAAAAATAATAGAAGAAATATGGACGATGACGAAACTAATATCATATAATCATACAATGCATTTTTTATATGCATTATATGATATTGATTTTGATATTATCCTATTTTATGCAATTTAAAATATTCTAATTCTGAATAAACCCTTTCTGTATTATTAGCAACTTCTTTTCCTAATATGGAGCTATTATTTACTAGGGCAGAGTTTTCATGAGTGATATTATTTAATTCATTCATAGCAAGTGCAATTTCTTTTACGCTTCCTTCTTCCTTTGAAACCGCATTATGAAGATTATTTAAAACTTCTGAAACTTCATTGGCAGAAGCCTCTATATTTAAAAGTATTTCCAAAGAATGTTTAACAGATTCATCTCCTGTTTCTATTTTAGCAACTGTGTTTTCTATTATATTTGTAATCTTTCCGGCAGAACCATTAACATTTTGTGCAAGAGAACGGATTTCTGAAGCAACAACAGCAAACCCTTTACCTTGTTCGCCGGCTCTGGCAGCTTCTACAGCGGCATTCAAAGAAAGTATATTAGTTTGAAATGCTATAGACTGTATAAGTTTTATTATATCTGATATCTCTTTACTAGACTGAGATATATCAGCCATATTATTAGAAATCTGTGTTACAGCATCAACTCCAACTCTTGTGGAATCAGATACTTTATTACTCATCTCTTTTACATCATTAGTATGCTTAGATGTTTCGGATATAGAAGAAAACAGGCTTTCTATGGCACCGCTTATTTGTTCTATTGCAGCAGCCTGAGAAGATGTTCTGTCCGATAAGTTATCTATGCCATTGGATATTTGTCCGCTTGAATTATTTATAGAAGCCATATTCATTTTTATTTCTGATACTATAGATGATATTTTGTTTTGCATATCATTAACAGAATTAACCAAATGTCCTGATTCATCTTTTAAATGCAAATCTTCTTCATCAAATACACTATTAAAGTTGCCTTCTTTCATTAAATCTATAATCTTTATTGTGTTCTTTAAAGGCTTTACTATTTTATAAACTAAAAACCCTTCAAGGAATAAAAGAATGATCATAACAATAAATATGACAAACATTAAAATCATAAATTGATTATTTAATTCGCTGGCATCTCCTTTGAATATTAATATCCATGGAGCATTGTCTGTTTTTTGTACTGCATACCATTGATTGCCCACAATTTTTACTTCTCCTACATGTGATATGAGATTTCCTTTAAAGGAACTAAAAAGCGGATCTTTAAATAAATTATTATTTTCATTTAGTACATAATCATTATTTTCATGAGTCATATATATTCCATCAGCAGATACTATATAAAAACTTTCATCAAAACTTTCTTTTATATCTTTCATAATGCTATTCATATCAGCAAAGTCTATAGCAAATACTCCTTTTAATTTTCCATTTGTATATACAGCTTTACTGAATGTAACTGTAAGTTCATTAACAGCAAAATCTATATATGGATCGCTTATTGCTATATCATTAGAAGCTACTGCATCCTGATACCAAGGTCTTGAAGTTTGATTATATGTACGCGGATATTCTTCTAAAGTATTTATATATATGCCACCTTCTGAATATGGTACAGTATCTCCAAAATACATATTTAAGTAACCGGTACCTGATTTCTGTACATTTGTTATAAAATCACCGAATGTTTCTAAACTTGGATTTGCTTCTAAATTATTAACTATTAAATTAACTGTGTTTTTTATTTCTTTTACATACGCTTCTGTTTCATTTTTTGAATTTAAAGTTTGAAACTATTTTTCTTTTAAAAATTTTGATTTATATATTGGTTTGTATATAAACAATATTGCTAAAAATGCAGCAAATAGAAATATGAAATATAGAAAAAATACTCAAAAATTTGAACATTAATCCTATTTTCATTAATTTCTCCAAAATTTACTTTATATTTTTATAAAATTAAAAATAATAAAAAATTTGTAAAATATATAAAAAAATACAATTTTTTTTATAAAAAATAAAAAAATTATTTTTGTAATTTTCTAAAATTATACATTAGATAGTATTTTGTAAATTAGTTATCTTATATTTATTATTTTTAAACGCACGCAGAGTAAGGTTAAAATTATAAACTTATTTTTAATTCATATTTTTGTTATATTATAAATTTTATTTACAGTGCGTTAAATGATTTTTTTAAATCTAATCCTCGCTAGGGCGGGTGCTAACAAATTCTAATTAGGCTATAAAGATAGTAAATATTGAAATCCAAAGTAAAGCAGTAAATTTTAAAGGTCTAGTTTTTAAATTAAAGTTTAAAAGTTATTTTTTATCAACTTTTCCCGCAGCAAAAGTTGCAAAAGTTCTAATTCTTCTATAAATAATATGATTTTATCAATTATTATTAAATAAATTCTAAATTTACTCAACACTTTTGTAGATACTATAATTTCTAATTAAGTTATAAAGATAATCAATATAAAAATCTAAAATAAAGCGTTAAATTTTAAAGGGCGTGGTATGTAAATAAAGTTTTAAAACTTATTTTTCATTTGCCAACCCTCTATACTTATGAATTTAATTTGTAATTATTATTTTTTATTGCTTTAAAGTTTAACCAGAATTTTTAATACCCACCCAAGATTTTTTTAAATTTATAGCGTATTCACCGCACGCAGAATAAAATTAAAAATATAGATTTGTTTGTAATTAAAATTTTATTATATTATAAATTTTGCTTACCGTGCGTTAAATGATTTTTTAAATCTAATCATCACTAGGGCGGGTATTAACAAATTCTAATCAGGCTATAAAGATAGTAAATATTAAAATCCAAAGTAAAGCGTCAAATTTTAAAGGGCGGGGTATGTAGATAAAGTTTTAAAACTTATTTTTCATTTTCCCACCCTCTAGGCTTATGACTTTAATTTGTAATTGTTATTTTATATTTTCTTTTTTTGTTTAATTAGAATTTTTAGTTGCCCACCCAAGATTTTTTTAAATTTATAGCGTATTAACCGCACGCAGAGTAAAATTAAAAATATAGATTTGTTTGTAATTAAAATTTTATTATATTTTTAATTTTGTTCACCGTGCGTACAGTTTATCTCAAACCACATTGATTTTGAATATTTTTTATATTTTCTCTAGCATATTCATCATTAGGGTCTAATTTTAAAGCCTTTTTATAATCTTTTAAGGCATCTTCATATTGTCCTAGATTTTCTTTAGATATTCCTCTGTTATTATAAGCATAACTATAATTAGGGTCTATCTCTATAGCCTTATCATAGTCTTTAATAGCTTCTTCATACTGTCCTAATTTTTCTTTAGATATTCCTCTGTTATTATAAGCATCACTATCATTAGGGTCTATCTCTATAGCCTTATCATAGTCTTTAATAGCTTCAAAATACTTATTTAAATCTAAATTTATATTTCCAAATACTAAATAGATTTCAGCATTATTTTTATCCAGCTCCAAAGCCCTTTCAGCATCTTTTTTTGCTTCTTCATATTGTCTCAAACCGTTTTTTGCTCTGCCTCTTGCACTATAATATTTTGATGTAGTATTATCTAATTTTATAGCTTTATCAAAAGACTCTACAGCTTCTTTATATTTTGTTTCTTTATGATAATTAACGCCTTCTTCATAATATTTTTCTGATGATAACATATTAGCACTCACAATATTTTTTATTATAAAAATAATATATTTTATTTTTTAGTATTTTCAAGTTGTTATTATTTTAAAATACACTTTTTATTTTAATTTGCAATTATAATTTTTTATTAAAAAATAATTTATAAAATCATACCAAAGTTTTATTTGAATTTTAGTGTATTTACCGCACGCAGAATAAAATTAAAAATATAGATTTGTTTGTAATTCAAATTTTATTAATATTGTTAGTTTAATTTACCGTGCGTTAAATAATTTTTAAATCTAATCAACACTTTGGCGGATACTGAAATTTATAATTATGAGTTTTAAAGTAATAAACGAGCAGCTGATAACTGACAAAGGAAGTTGTCAGCTATTTCTTAGCGAGTTTATCGCTATCAACAATAATAAATTAAATGTATTTGCTTGCTTCTTTTATACTTAAATTTGCCATATTATCTTTATGCTTTTCTATAAAGTCTCTTACCCAATTAGCATTGGTTTTGCTGTAATCTCTTAATGCCCAGCCTATTGCTTTGTTTATAAAAAACTCTTTATTGTTTAAATTGTTTATTATAATTTTCTCTAATAATTCTCTATTTGTTTTTTCTTTTCTTGAAAGCTGATGATCTATAGCTATTCTTCTAAGCCAAATATTATCAGATAAAGACCATTCTAAAAGTATGTCATTAACTGTTTCATCTTTTAAAGCAATATCTCCGATAATTCTGTCTAAAAAATCTATAGTATCCCACCATGATTTTATGAGGGCATATTCTTTTAGCTTTTCTATATGAGTTTTATTTAAATATTTATTTTTTAAAATAAGATAATCTATTGCTGCATACTGAAATTCTCTGTATTTATTTTTATAGCATTTATCTGTAAAGTTAAAATCGATATATTCTTTTTTATCTTTTGAAATTGTTTTAAATACTTTTTTCTGAGCTTCTTTTCTCTCTTTTGAATGAATACCCAAAAACTCAAAATTATTTTTCATGTATTTAGCCATTGAAGCAGCTTCTTTATTGTTTTTTAATATTTCAAATTCTTTTGAGAGATTATTATATAAATCATTCATTTAGTGAAGCCTTAAAATTACTTATCAAAAATATATTTATAAACATGCTCTGATAAAGTTATTCCATTTTTTAAGTAATCAGCAGAACAAGCTTCTTTTCTCTCCCCCGGTATTGATATAGTTTCACCTTCTTTTAGAGCAGGTTCTTTTCTTATATCATCAATGAATGACTGCACAGTATTTAAATAAGTATCTAAATCATTATAAACAGCAGGATCAATAACAAGCATAAATGTGGATAGATTTCTTTTTTTATCCATATCTCCGTACATCTTTACTAAATTATTGCAGTAGGCCTGACCTATTAAAAGCCCTGTAAAAGCCTCAACCATAGTCATTATTAAATATCCCTTAACTCCTCCGAAAGGCACAACATATTTTATTTCATGCGGATTAGAACTAGGATTACCATTTTCATCAACCCCCCAATGCATAGGCACTGTTTCATTATTTTCACGGGCGGTAAATATGCGTCCTAATGATACTTCACTTGTAGCCATATCACCAAGTATAAAATCTTTTTTGGCAGGAAAACCATAGCTTATAGGATTAGTGCCAAAGAAAGATCTCTTTCCTCCGAAAGGTATAACGCAAGGATCCGTATTAACCATTATTAGAGAAACTTTATTTCTGTCTATAGCCATTTTATTATAATAGCCTAATGCCCCTGCATGACTATTGTTTTTTATTCCTATTAATGCAATTCCTTGTTTTTCAACAGTTTCCAAAGCCCATTCCATAGCATACTTCGTTGCTACATGTCCGAATCCTCCGTCAGCATCCATTAATGCAAAAGACGGTTTTTTCTCCTCTATATTAAACTCCGAATTTAAATTTATTCCTCCTGCTTTTATTCTTTCTATATAATGCTCTACTCTTAATACTCCATGCGAATGTATTGATCTTATATCTGCATAGATTAATAAATCTGTAACAATTCCAGCCTGTTCATTAGGAACTCCAGCCATTTTAAATTTATTGTATACGGCTTCCATTAATTCTTTTGTATTAACTCTTATCATGTACAAAACCTTTTTGTTATTCAATAAACATAATAAAGTTTACATAATTATAGATATAATGTCAATAATTTTATTTTAATATTAAATTAAAAAAAAGAACAAGAGATATATGAATATCTCTTGTCCTAATATATTTTTATGTTAAAGTGTATTTATATTAATCGTCCCATTCCTGACCTAATAGATTTCCGGCTTTATCAATGTATAATTCCATCATATTATTCATTTTAACTTTATATACATTGTAATGTTCCATTTCTACTGCCCAAATCTGAGCCTGAGGATAAGTTCTCTTAGCAGTTGCTATTACAGCTTGAGGAACTTGATTAAGAGGCACATACCAATCAGCAAATAAAGCTGAAGTGCTTAAAACTGTTAAAGCTGCTAATAAACAAAGTATTTTTTTCATAATATTACTCCTTTTATATAAAATGTATTAAATTAGTCGTCCCATTTTTGACCTAATAACTGACCATTATTATCAATGTATAATTCCATCATATTATTTAATTTGATTTCAAATATAGTAAACTGTTTTTCTATTTTTATAATTTGAGCATTAGGGTAAGTTCTTCTTATTGTATTCATAACATTAGCAGGAAGTATAGTAGAAGGCATATTTCCATAACATTTTACTTCTTTCCAATCTCCATTAGGGAAGAAATCTATTTGAGTGCCATTTTCTAAATATACTTCGATATCGTCCCAATCTCTTTCTATGAAAGTTACTTTCACATTAGCAAAATGCTGTTTTATAAAATTCTGAGCATTCTGAGGTATAGAAGATAATTGCACTCCATATCCATATTGTGCACCTTGACCTCCTTGCTGAGCATAAGGGTCTTGATAATTTTGCTGTCCTTGAGCTGGAGGCTGAGCATAAGGATCTTGATATCCTCCTTGTCCTCCCTGCTGACCATAAGGATCTTGATAACCTCCTTGTCCGCCGCCTTGACCTTGATTATTGTCATAATATCCATTATATTGAGCAAACAATGAACCTGTAAGCATTGCTGAAACAAAAATTATAGATAAAGCTTTTTTTATAGTAGTCATAAAATTTCTCCTATTTTTAATTTTGTAAAGACACCCTAATAGTAGGTAAATTATCTTTACATTTAGTATTATAGTATAATTTTAAGATTATGTCAATTAATTTTACTAGTTTTTTACTAAAAATTTACATTTTTTTTGTAAAAATTATAATAAATTCATTGAATTAAACTATAAAAACTATAGTTTTATATGTAAAAAAATCTTGATTTTAATGTACAATCAATGTATAATTATATGAATAAAAAAATAATTAATTAATGGTAATACAATTATGAAAAAAGTAAATTTATGTTTATTAGGGGCTTCCGGTGCTGTAGGTCAGGAAATGCTTAAGGTATTGGAAGAAAGAAAATTTCCTATTAATGAGTTAAGACTTCTTGGAAATAGAGAAGCAGGAAAAAAAGTAAAATTTAACGGAAAAGAATACACAATCGAAAAGACAACTAAAGATTCATTCAAAGATATGGATATAACATTGGTTGCTGTAGGAGCTGATTTAAGTAAGAAGTTTAGCCCATTAGCAGTAAAAGCAGGAAGCATAATTGTAGATAACAGCAGTGCATTTAGAATGGATAAAAATGTTCCTTTAGTAGTTCCTGAAGTTAATCCTGAAGATGTTAAACTTCATAAAGGAATAATAGCAAATCCTAACTGTTCTACAATAATAGCTTTAGTAGCATTAGCTCCGCTTCACAGATTTGGAAAAATTAAAAGAATTATAGCATCTACTTATCAAGCTGTTTCAGGTGCTGGTAAAGAAGGTATGGAAGAATTAGAGCAGCAGATTCAAGATTATGTTGCTAAGAAAAAACTTGTTAATAAGACATTCAAATATCAAATAGCATTCAATTTAATTCCTCAAATTGACTCATTTGATAAAAACGGATATACTAAAGAAGAATTAAAAATGACTAATGAAGGAAGAAAAATACTTCATGCTCCTGATATGAATGTAAGCTGTACTTGTGTAAGAGTTCCTGTTATAAGAAGCCATAGCGAATCTATTACAGTAGAAACTGAGAAAAAAATCACTGCTAAAAAAGCTAAAGAATTATTATCTAAAGCAAAAGGCGTGAAAGTAGTTGATGATCCTGCTAAGTTTAAATATCCTATGCCTTTGGATACTTCTGATCAAGATTTAATATATGTTGGAAGGATAAGAGACGATATCAGTGCTAAAAACTCATTAACATTCTGGTGTGCGGGAGACCAAATAAGAAAAGGTGCTGCTACAAACGCTGTACAAATAGCTGAGCTTCTTTTACCTGAATTAGAAAAAAAATCTGATGATTCTAAAGCTAAAACTGACGAAAAGAATCCTACTAAAAAATCGGCTGTAAGAAAATCAGTAAAAAAATAATAAATATAGAGGCTGTGTATATATACATAGCCTCTTTTTTTATTATAATAAATTAAGTAATTTGTATAACTTATCAGATTTGTTTCAAAAACAATTTAATAAATATTTTTTATATAAGTCTATATTAAAAACACAGAATATTATTTATTAAAACTATAAAATTATCTTATATCTATCTAAATTTATATGTAAAATTATACTTGTTTAAAAACTAATTTTTTATAATTTCGGCTGTGTGATTCCTAACCATAAGTATTAACAAATTGAGTTTAAATCAAGCTTATTAATTATATTTTTCAAGAAGCTCAACTATATCCTTATAATCTTCTAATTTTGCTAAATCAAGTGCAGTCCTGCCATATTCATCAGTTACAGAAGTATCTGCATTATTTTCTAAAAGTACTTTTGCAGCTTCAAACTGATTAAAACTAGCGGCCATCATCAAAGCAGTCATTCCATAATCAGTGGTATAATTAATATCAGCACCATTTTCTAATAACATATTTATTATATTAGTATTCCCTCTATAAGCAGCATTCATTAAAGGAGTAGGCGATATATCAATATGTTCATTTTCTATTTCGCATACTGTATTTGCATCAGCACCTTTCTCAAGTAAAAATTTTACCATCTCTTCATTATTATAAGTTGAGGCATAAACTAAAGCATTAATGTCGTCATCATCTTTTGCTTCAATGTCCACACCTTTTTCAATTAAAAGCTCTGCTATAGCAATATTATGCCGACCTGCACTTGCCATAAGTGGAGTAAATCCTGACTCAGTAGTTAAATTTACATCTGCACCTAAATCTATAAGTTTACGAACAAGTTCTTCATCATACATAGCTTCTATTAATGGAGTAGAATATCCCAAAGCTAAATTAACATCTGCATTATTTTCTAATAAATAATTTATGATATCAGTTTGCTTATATTCTATAGCTTTTATTAAAGGGGTTGACTTAGAATATTCATCTATCTCTAAGCTATAATTAACATCTAAACTTTTTGATTCAATTAATTTTTTGATTGTTTGAAAATCTCCTGATTCTATAAAAGATATAATTTCTTTATCTGTGTATGAATAATATTCTGTTTCTTCTGTTCCATTTTTATTTATTGATGAATTATTGTCTTCATTACTATCTGTAGTTTTTAATTCTTTTGTTTTATTTATATTATTATCTGTACTGTCATCTAAATTTATAGTTACTTTATCTGTATTATTATTGTTTGATTCTTTGGTATTACAAGAAAATATAATTATAGGAAGTAAAAAAATTAATAAATATTTCATAAACGATATATCCTATAGTCAAGTTTTTATTAGTATATTATATAAATATTTTTTTTCAAGTTTTTATATTAAATCCATATAGGGTATATAATCTTAAAGTATATTGATAATAATAAAATGAAATAATTATAAAAAATATAAACTATTTTTATGTTTTAAACTATTTAATAGTTGACTTTTTATGTATATTTTATATTATAGTATGTATAAAAATATTATTAAGGAGAGTTTATGAAAATTACTAAAATATTAATAACCATAATATTTTCATTAGTTTTATTTAATTCATTTGGTTTCAGTCAATATAATAATGATGAAAAAGCGTTAATAGAAGCTTGTAAGAAAGGCGATTTAGAAACAGCCAAAAAACTAATAAGAACAGGCACTGATATTAATACTAAAGATGATAAAAGAGTAAGTGCTTTGATGTATGCTGTTAAAAGCGGAAATTTGGATTTAGTAAAAGAATTAGTAAGATTTGGGGCTGATATAGGCTATTATTATGGTTCTTCTGATGACAGAGGTAAAAGAGTAAATATTGATATAGCTTTCTTTGCTATCGAAAACGGCAATAATGATATTATTGAATATTTATTAAGTAAAGGAGCTAATCCTAATGATTTTTTATTTTTTGCTATATACAAAAATGATATTAATAGAGTGAAAGAATTTATAAAAGCAGGAGCCGATGCTGATTATTATCTTCCTTATGCATCTGAAAGAGGTAATGTAGCTATAATGCAGGAACTTATAAAGGCCGGTGCTAATGATTTTAATAATTCTTTGAGAAGGGCAATATTTGAATATATTTATCAGGAAATAGATAATAGTGAAGCTATAATTGAATTGATAAAAAGAAATGCTGATATTAATATGACATTAAGTGTGGATATATCAGAAACTGACAACTATTCATATTATATTCAAGTACCAATATTTTTTTACGCCATACAAACAAAAAATTACAATATTGTTAAAGCTTTTTTAGATAAAGGAGTAAAACTTGAAGGTACTAATAGGGATAATCAAACTGTAATAATGGCTGCAATAATAACTAATAATGCTGATATAGTAAGAGAGATTCTAAAAAAAGATAAAAGTTTATTGGAAGACGATATTGAAGATGAGACAGTATTAACTTGGGCTATAAAAAATCATAGAGGTTTTCGTTATAATTATAATTATAGTGTAGATGTAAAAGTTATAGATGCTCTTTTAGAGGCAGGGGCAGATTATAATGCAGAAAATTCTGATGGTAAAAATGCTTTAATGGCGGCAGCTTCTGAAGGCAGAGAAGATATTATTGAATTATTGGAAAAATATGGAGCTTGATTTTTGGAGCATTATTTATGAAAAAGTTATTTATTATATTTATTATTTTAGTTAGTGTTTTGAATGCTCAGGAAGGAAAAGAAAAGTTTGTAAAATTATTTGAGGGTAAAGTTATTCTTAAATATTTTGAACATTATTCTGATAATGATTCCATATATTCTGGTAATGATCCTCTATATAAAATAGATAAAAATTCTAGTATTTTATCTGAATCCGGAGAAATATTATACTATTTTGATAGTGCTAAAAATGATAATCAATTTTATTTGTATAATATTGTAGAAAGACATAATTATGAAGAAGATAAATATGAAAAAGTTACAAATTATTATTTATCTATAATTGAAAATAATGTTTTGTATGTAACACCTTTGCTAGTAGGATACGAGCCTGATATATGGAGTGAATTTGCTGTTAATAAAAACGAAGCAGATAATGTATATGAACGATATGGAGCAGAACCTATAGCAATATTATTAGATGATAGTATATATAATTCGATTAGTAAAGTTTCATTAGAAAATTTTTTAGAAAGTTTATTCACTATATTTAAATCAGAAAACGGAGAAATATCATTTATTTTATCAAAAGAAAAATTTCTAGAATACTATTCATATCCTTATAGTATGTATTTTTCAGAAAATACTGATAGTTATTTATATGAAGATAATAAAAACAATTGTTATTTTAAATCCGGCTCTTCTAAATTAAACAAATTTATAGAAGAATCAATAAAAAATGATATGGGCGGTGAGTATCCATTTGGTTTTGGATGTTCATTTTTTAAAAACAAATTTGTATTTTCGTATGGATGGGCTGTTGAATATAGAATTATGATGTTTATAATAGATAGGGATACTTTATTTCTTATGGAAGTACCTTATAATCATAATGAGAATCAAAAATACGGGTTTAATGGAATATTCAAAAGACAGTAATATTTAAAAAATATAACAAAATATATTTTATCTATTTTCTATGTAGTTTCTAATTATTGCATTATGCTGTTTTTATAGTAAAATATTTTTCATTGTTAAGGATTTTTAATAATGAAAAAAGCGGATAAAATAAATAAAGATATTATAAAAGATAATAACAATTTTGATGAGTGTTTTGAAGAAAGCATAAAAGATAATGTAATATTTTTTCCAATCAGACACCACTCTCCAGCATGCTCATATCATTTGAAGAAAATTTTTGAGAGTTTTAAGCCTGATGCTGTACTTATAGAGGGACCAAATGACTGTAATGATTTGATGAAGTATATGATTGAAGAAGATACAAAAGCACCATTTTGTATTTATTCAAGCTATGTTGATGGAAATAATGAGAAGTACAGATGCTACTATCCTTTTTTAGACTATTCTCCGGAGTTTACAGCTATAAGAGAATCACTTAAAAATAATATTCACTGCTGTTTTATAGATATGAATTATGCTTTTATGATAGAGAATTCTATAGACAATTCAGAGGCTGAAAAAGAAAATAATGAAGAAGAAGAAAATTCTGAAGAAGTCAATAATGATACATATACAAAAAGAAAAAAATTAATATCTGTTTATGATAATGATGATAATAAATTCAATGTTAATGCTTATACTGTAGAGCTGACCAAAAAAGCAGGACTTAGAAGTTTTGCCGAGCTTTGGGAGAGAGATTTTGAGATAAACGGAATATTAAAAGACAGTAAAGATTTTATAAGAAGTGTTTATGCTTTAGGCTATTATATGCGTTTGATAGAAGATGAAGATTTTGAAACTAGAAACAGAGAATATGTAATGGCTTTAAATATTAAAGAGGCATTAGAAAAATATAATAGGGTTTTGGTAGTTACAGGAAGTTTTCATACTAAAGGTATAATAGATAAATTAAAAGAGGATGAAAAAGATAATAAAAAATTAAATAAAGAATATAAAAGATTAAAAAAATACATAATTTCAAATACAGCCAACTATTTGATACCATATTCTTTTGAAGATGCTGATGCTAGAAGAGGATACAGAGCCGGCATAGAGTTTCCGGCATTTTATAATTTGGTTTATAAAGAACTTGAAAATTATATAAGTAAAAATAATACCGGCAATATAGGTGATATGTATTTAGATGTTGTAATGTCATTTATAATAAAGGCTTCAAATATAGACAGATACAATCATAATGTAAGCATACCAGACTGTATTAATGCTTATTATATGGCAGTTAATCTTGCTAAATTAAGAGGTAAGTATTCGGCAGGAGTTTATGAGCTTATAGATGCCGCTAAAAGTGCATTTGTTAAGGGTGATATATCTTTGGAGAATACTAGCAATCTTGATTTGATGCTTAAACTTCTTTCAGGCATGTCAAATGGTCATGTGTCGTCAAAAAGTATAGTTCCTCCTGTTGTAATAGATTTTAGAAATAAATGCAAGGAATACAAGATAAAAACTAATAAAACAGAAGAAATAGAATCTGTATTAGATATAGTAAAAAATAGAAGTCATTTTGAAAAGAGTAAATTTTTTCATAAGATGCGATTTTTAGATACGGGCTTTTGCAAATTAGAAAGAGGACCAGACTATGTAAATAAAGTTAATAAGAATCTAGCAAGAGAGATTTGGAAATATGAATATAAAACAGCAGTAGAGTCCGTTTTAATAGATAAATCTGTTTATGGTGTAACAATAGAAGAGCTAGCATCAAATTTGATAGTTGAAAAGTTAAATAGCCGTATAGAATCTGCAGAGGTTTCAAAACTTTTAATAGAAGCTAATGTCATGGGGCTTTACAGCTTTTTTACTGATAACTATAATAAAATAGAAGAAACTATACTTAGTGATAATAATTTTGTAAGTCTTTGCACCTGCCTTAATAATTTATCATATTTAGCTAATATGGAAGCTATTAATAATAATTTATCAATAGATAGGGAATCCTTATTTTGTAATTATGATATAATATCTGTTATAGAATCTTTAGCCAAACAGGTATTTACGATTGCTGTTACAAATATGGACTCTATGAAAAATCTTAATGAAGAAGAAGCATTAAAAAATTCACATTATATAAAAAATTTATATTCATTTACATTAGAAAATCCTAATTGGTGCGATATGGAGATTTTCAATAATAAAATAGACTCAATGCTTGATAATACATTTGGAAGTTCTCATATATATGCAGTTTGCTTAGCATTAAAATATAAATTGGGAAGATTAACAGCAGATGAATTTTCTCATATAATATCATCTTTTATGGAATCTTCTGATATAGAATCAGCTTCATATTTTTTGAACGGTATACTTTTAGCAGCAAGAGATATATTATTCATAAATGAGAATATTATAGAAAGTATAGACTCTGCAATAAAAAAATTAGATGAAGATAAATTTTTAGAGATACTTCCTAATTTCAGATATGCATTTTCAAATTTAAGCCCTATAGAAATAGAGCGTTTATCATATATTATAGCTTATAAATATAATATCAGTAAAAACAAAATATTAATAGATGTTAATCTGCCTATAGAAGAAATACAATTAGCTTCCAAAATAGATAATGAAGTTTTCGATTTAATTACTAAAACTTTATAAAAAATCATAAAAATGAACATATTAATATTAAATTTGTATTATATGTATAAAGTGATTTATTAATTCATTATTATTTATTTATATTTCTTATTTATTGATAAAAAATATAAATAAAAGTATTGTAAGTATAGTTTACAATATTATAATTTTATTGTTATAAATTTATAAATATATCAGGAACTATTTTTAAATTTATTCGTCTAATAATACGAATTTTATATGGAAACTTGATATTTTCTATTCTAAGTTTATAATATGAAGATTTATTACTAAACTTTATAATATGATAAATTGATATTAGGAGCATGTGGTGAGATTTTATGTTACTCTGGTTTTGATTTTAATATTAAATATTTCTTTATATTCACAAGATACAAATTTAACAGATAATATTACAAATGAAACAAAAATATTTATAACTTTAGAAGATGCTCTGAATATGGCTTTTGATGCTAGTAAAACTTTGAAAAAGGCTGAATATGATGTGAGAATAGCACAAGTTCAAAAAGATGCATCATTCTCTGACTTATTTATGCCTTCTTTAAGTATAAGCGGAGGATTGGATTTAGCTGAATCTAAAGAATACTCTATCAGCAATAGAAATACAGGTGTTTATACAAGTCCTGATACTTGGTCAGTTTCTGCCGCTTTATCAAAAACATTATTTACAGGATTTAAAAATTGGAATACAGATAGAGCTAGAGATGTTAATTTAAAAATGAAAAAGGATACATATTATGATGAAAGACTCAATGTGGATCTCAATACAAAATTAAATTTTTATAATACATTTGTAGCTCAGGAAAATTACAGAGTATATTTACAGCAGCAGCTTAATTATAGCAATAGAATGCGAGAATCATATATAAAGTATAGAAACGGACAGGTTTCAGAGTATGAATATTTGAATGCTAAAGTACAATATGAAACTACAAAACCTCAGGTTATAAATTTAAGCAATCAATATCAAAGTTTGAAATTAACTTTTATCAGACAAATAGGTTTAACTAATGTTGCTGATGATGTAGATTTAGTAGGTAATATATTGGATGCTACAAATATAGCATTGCCTGATATGGCTTATGATGATTTGCTTACTATTATAATGAATAATAATATAGAATTAAAAAATATGGCTAGCAATTTAGAAATGTTAGAGTATAATAGGAAAGTAGCAAGGAGTTATTTATGGCCTACTTTATCAGCAAATGCTAATGTAGGAGTAACTACAGTAGATAAAGTAAAAATGGAGAATGGTACATTTAAGAAAAATAGGGCTGGTGAATTTAGTTGGAGTGTAGGTTTTTCTTTGTCATATAGTCTTAACTCTCTTTTGCCTTTTTCTTCTACAGCAAAAGCTGCTGAAGAAATTGAGCTTAGTATAAAGCAAATGGAAGTAAGCTATGATGAGTTAAGAGATACTATAGAAATAAGCAGCCGAGATTTGATTTCTACAGCAAAGTCTCAAGCGGTAAATTTGCAGTCGCAGGCAGAGAATGCCAGAACGGCAGCTTATGCTTTGCAAATGGCACAAAGGCAGTATAGAGGCGGTACTATATCTACACTTGAACTTAGTGATGCCGAAATTACATATTTGAATGCACAGCTTGCATATTTGCAGGCTATATATGATTATTTTTCAAGCACTTTACAAATATTAAAGCTTTTAGGTGCTTAAGGAGATTATGATGAGAAGAGTAAATATTATAATATTATCAATTGTTTTAATTTTATCTTTTTTATCTGCTTCTTGTAAAAAGTCAGCAGTAGATTTAAAGAAAAAAGAGAATCCTATAAGTGTATTGGTAGCAGCACCTATAAAGCAGCATTTAGAAGAGTATTTAGATTTATCAGCTGAGATTAAGGCCATTAAAGAAGTAGAAATATCTTCTGATGTACCCGGAAAAATTGCAAGTATCTTAAAATACGAAGGAAGTTTTGTTAATAAGGGAGACACTATAGCTTTAATAGACAGATTTGTAATAGGTGCAAATTATGCTTATGCTCCGGCAAGAACTCCTATTTCAGGATATGTTACCACTACATATATGGCGGCAGGTGCATCAATAGCAGCTTCTACGCCTATAGCAAATGTTGCTGATATCAGCCAATTAGAGGTAGAAATACAAGTTCCAGAACGTTCCATTTCCGGAATAGAATTGGGTCAAAAAGTAATTATAAGAGTTCCTTCAGCTCCTAATAAAGAAATAGAAGCTGAGATAACAAAAAGAGATTATGCTGTTAATCCTTCCACCCGTACTTTAATGGTAAAAGCTCTAATAGATAATAAAGACAGACTTCTTTTACCTGGAATGTTTTCTGATGTTTCAATACTTTTGAATTCAGCTGATAATGTATTTGTTATACCTAACAGTGCTATGTTTAGTGATGATTTAGGTAAGAATTATATCTATGTTGTTAAAGAAGATAATTCAAATAATCCGCCGTCAGAAGTTCAGGCTGCAAATTCAACTAATGTTCAATATAGAGCATATACAAGAGAAGTTAATGTATTATTCACTTCCAAAGATAAAGTAGCTTTAAGCGGAGGACTTGAAGAAGGAGAAGAGGTAGTAATGTTCGGACGCGAATTCCTTAAAAATGGTTCATTAGTTAATAGAATAGAAAATGACCCTACTATATTGGAATATATTACACCTCAAGCTACAGCTGTTGCTTCGGCTAATACTAATCAAAATACATCGGCAAATCAAACTGCATCTGTTAAAGAAAATACAGCTGCTGCCAAACAAACAACAACAGCATCTAAGCCAGCAGCTACTAGCACATCTAAACAAACTACAACTGCATCTAAACCTACTACTACATCTCAGCCTAAAACAACATCTACTAATACAACAAAAACTGCAGATACTGATAATAACAGCAGTGATAATGGTATTTATTCCATTGGCGGTTAATTATATATTCAATTAAAGGAGCGATTTTTATGAGAAGTTTTATTGAACTAATAGTTAAAAGACCAGTAGCAGTTTTTATGGGTATAATTGCACTGGTCATACTTGGTGCAGTAAGTCTTTCAAGGCTTCCTGTAGATTTTTTGCCTGACATGGAGCTTCCTTTTATTAGTATCAGAACTACTTATGATAATGCAGGTCCTGAAGAGGTAGAAAAATCTGTTTCTAAGATAATTGAGGGAGCTGTTTCATCAGTTAATAACATTAAAGAGGTAAGTTCATCTTCGGAAGAAGAGGACTCAAGAGTTTTTATTGAGTTTAACTGGGGCAGTGATTTAGCTTCTGCTACTGCTGATATAAGAGAGGCAATAGATAGAATAAGAAAATCGCTTCCAGATGATGCTGAAAGTCCTGCAGTTTATAAATTTTCTACTGATAATATACCTGTTATGGAAATATCTTTTTACGGCACTGAGAATTTATCTGCTTTATACAATTTAGTTGATAATCAAATATTAACTAGTATAGAACAGGTTGGCGGTGTTGCTATGGCTGAGATTAGAGGGGGACTTAAAACTCAGATTAAAGTTGATGTTGATATGAATAGGCTTCAGGCTTACGGACTTGATATCAATACTATTGTAAGCACTTTAGCTACTGAAAATCAGAATATATCAGGCGGAGAGACTTATGAAGGTGTTTATAAATATACTTTAAGAACTACAGGAGAGTTTAAAACCGTTGATGATATAGGAAATGTTGTTGTAGCTTTAAAAACTAATAGCACACCTATAAGACTTAGAGAGCTGGCAACTATATATGAAGGCTATGATGAAGACGGAGATGTTATTAAAGTTAATGGTACTCCTGCTGTTAATGTTTCTATCAATAAAGAATCAGGTGCTAATACAGTTGCAGTTTCTGATGGTATAAAGAAAAGACTTGATACTCTTAATCTCCCTGAAGGTATAAAATACGAAGTATTATTTAACAGTGCTGATAATGTTAATAATGCTATAAAAGGGGTTCTTGATACCGCTTGGCAGGGAGGATTATTTGCCGTTATAATACTTATGCTTTATTTATGGAATGTGAGAACTGTACTTATCATAGCAATATCCATTCCTATGTCTATTATAGTTACATTTACTTTGATGTATTTCTTTGGAACTACTTTAAATATTATTTCTTTATCAGGTCTTGTACTTGGTATTGGTATGATGGTTGATAACTCTATTGTTGTGCTTGAAAATATATTCTTCTATAGAAATAATGGTTATGGTAAGTATTCATCTGCTATAGATGGTACTTCTACTGTAGCTCTTGCGATATCTGCTTCTACTCTTACTACAATAGCAGTATTTTTACCTTTCCTTTTTGTAGAAGGTCAGACTGGTCAGATGTTTAGAGATTTATGTATTACTGTTACTGTTTCTATGATAGCTTCTTTGGCAGTTGCTTTAACTATTGTACCTATGCTTGGGGCTAGACTTGTAACTACTAAAAAATCTAAATTCTTATCCAAATTTGAAGATTTCTTTGATAAGCATTTCCACTCAAAAGTTAATTATGTATATGAAAAAATATTAACTTATTCAGTTTATCATAAAAACAGAGTATTAATTCCTGTTATAACTATCGTATTTTCTGTAATTATTGTTGGATTAATATTTATAGGTAAAGAGGGTTTCCCTGAATCTGACGAGGGACAATTTAGAGCTAGTATTACTATGCCTATAGGTACTAGAAAAGAACAGACCGGTGCTTTCATTGACAGAATGAGAAAAGATGTAGAAGAGGTTGTCGGAAAAGATTTAAGCAGAATTCAAACTAGAGCAAGATCCGGTTCTGATGCAAATAAAGGTGAAATCAGAGCTAAACTTATAGATAAATCTGACGGAAGAACTATGGAGACTGCTGAATATGTTGAGCTTGTAAGAAAAAAATTAGCAAGCTATCCTGCTACAATTAATGTCGATTTAGTAAGCAGCATGAGGGGCGGCGGAAATAGTGATTCCAGCGGTATTGACATAGATATAGTTGGTGAAGATTTAACTAGAGCCAGAGAGCTTGCTAATAATGTAATAGCTGCTTTGCAGGATGTTCCTGGACTTAGAGATGTTCGTTTGAAAAAAAGTGATGCGAGTCCAGAACTTAATGTTACTGTTAATAGAGATTTAGCTTCTAAAATGGGACTTAATATAAATACTGTTGCTAACTCTATTAAAACAAGTTTCGGAGGTACTACTGCTACTAGAATGACTCCGGATAATTCTGATGTTACTGATATTGATGTTATAGTAAGATTAAATGAAAGAGATAGAATCAATATAGATGATGTTAATAGAATGCTTATACCAACTCCTGCTGGAATGGTTCCGGTATCTGCTATAGCAAATGTAGATAAAAGTTTTGCTCCTTCAGAAATAGAGAGAAAAAATGACAGCAGAATAACTTCAATTACTGCCTCAGGATATGGAAGACCTATGAATCAGATAATGGCTGATGTACAGGCTGCTATAAATGAGAAAGTATTCTTACCTTCCGGCTTCTCAATAGTTTATTCAGGAGATTATGAAGATATGAATGAGGCATTCGGTCAGCTTATACAGGCTTTATTCTTGGCTTTAGTATTAGTTTATGCTATTATGGCAAGTCAGTTTGAATCTTATATAGCTCCTTTTGTTATTGCTCTTGCTATACCTTTTGGTTTTGCAGGATCTCTTACACTATTATTTATTACAGGACAAACTTTAAGTGTATACAGCGGTATTGGGGTTATAGTTCTTATTGGTATAGTAGTTAATAATGGTATTGTACTTATTGACTATATGAATCAGCTTATGCATGAGAAAAAGATTAACGGTGATAAAGCTGCTTTAATAGCAGGTCCTAGGAGATTAAGACCGGTTTTGATGACTTCTCTTACTACAATATTAGGTCTTCTTCCTATGGCATTATCAAGCGGAGAAGGTAATGAGATGTATCAGCCTTTATCATTAGCAGTTCTTGGAGGACTAACAGTTTCTACTATGTTTACTCTTGTTATAGTACCTACTGTTTATGCTGCTATTAGAAATAGAATACCGCTTAAAGATTATGATGCTAAAGATTTGGCTAGTGTTGAAACAGGAACAGGTATTGATGATGCTTTAAGCACTCCGGGTAAATAATAGATAAACATAAATAAAAAATAAAGAGCTTAAGTTATAGTACTTAAGCTCTTCATTATTGTAGTTTATATTAATTTAAGCATATAATTTTAACTTATAGTAATAAAATGTACTTATCATTAAAACTCAAATAATATTTATTGTCCTTTTGTATATGTATCAGCTGATGTAGAAATAGTAGTAGGGGATCCAGAAGAAGAAGATACTTTAGTAAAATTAGCATCAGAAGCACTATAATTTACATTTACATGTTGTATAGTAAAAGTTGTAGTTGTTGTATCAAAATTTAATACTGTATTAGGATAATTCATAGCAGTAGAAGTATAAGAATGACCGCTTTTAGTAAAATATGCAGCAGGAATTTTATAATTTCTCATTATTGAGCTTGATGTTATTGTTAAAGTAACTAAAGTAGATGTAACATTAATTTTTATTGTTGTACTATTACCTTTGGTTGCTGTATATGTTCCAGTATAAGTATTATCTATAGTAGTAGTTTTTTGTGTTTTTGAAAGCATTCCTTCCATTACGACACTACCTGAAGAAGCATCTCTTATTTTTAAATAGCCTACATCTGTATTGAAATTCATGTTGCCAGTATAGCCATCTTTATATACGACATAGTTTTTTTCACCAATAGGATTGGAATCTAAAAGACTGAATTTACTATTAAAATTATCTTTTACAAAATCTATTGCTGTTCCTGATGATGTTTTTAATCCTGTAATTCCTCCATTAGCTATAGTAACAGTATCGCCATTTACTGATCCATCTTCGCTGTAAAAATACCAAGTACCATCATGAGTTGATGATAAACCATCTGGTTTTTGCAAGTTTTGACTATCGTCACCTGGAACAGTAGTACTATCGGAATTTGTTACATTGTTTCCGCATCCTACAAAAATTATATTGCTTAAAATTAATAAAAATGTGAGTATTTTTTTCATATTTTCTCCTTTATTTTTTCATGAAAACATATTAACATAACATATTAAACATTTAAGTCAATATTTTTGGAACTGAATATAGTTTATTTAAACTTTCTATAAAATTATTATATACTTAAAATCCAAATTTATTATTATAAAAAAGGACATTATCTATTAAAGAAAATGCCCTAATAATTTCATAAATTAATTTTTTAATTAATTTGGCTTCCAATTTGTATCAAACTCAAATTCACATACAATTTTATTAGACTCAATAGTTTTATAGAATTTCTTTCCTGAATTTCTAAAACTAGATTTATTAAAAGTATCACTTGAATTTTTTGGTGTTAAAGTTATAGTGATAATTTGCGTAGATCTGCCTTGTGAAGTAATATTTGGAGGTGTTACTTCATAATTAATTTTCCCATTTTGTATTCCTGCAAATGCTTTATCAAGTCCTCCTTTTAAGGAATTTGGAGTAACATAAACATCTAATTTATAGTCTGTTAAACTATAGTCATTAAAAGCATAATTAATTGGAAAAGTAACAGATTTAGTAGTTGATGTTTCAGTAACTGATATTACAGGAGATTGATCTGTCATACTATTTATTTCAGCATTTAATGTTTCTATAGTTAGAGTGGCATTTTTGTCTTCATCAGTAGTAGAATCTGTTGTGTTATTTTTACAGCTTACAGACAATACCAAAACTAACATTAAAGATAGAATGAGTTTATTTTTCATTAATATTTCTCCTTTTTCTAATTAATTTGCTATATTATAAATTATTTATTTTTTAAGTAAACTATTTAGAAGTATATTTTTGCTATAAATTATAAAAAGTTATGAATAAATTAATATATATTTTAAATGTATAACTTATAATTTTATTTTATGATGCTGAATAATATTATATGTAATTAAAATAAATTGAATCTTTAATATGATATTTAAGATAAAGTTATGAATATTTAATTTTAAGATTAATTAATAAAGTGTTAACAGATTATGTTTTAAAGTTAATATTTTTATATATTTATTTGCAGTAAAAAATGTAATATTATTTAAAGTATATAAAAATATCTTATCACTTTATTTAAAATTTTTTATGTATAAAAAATTAAACTTTCGACTAAATTGTTAAAACATACAAAAGTTATAAAATACCATTGCAATAAATAAGAAATAGTTATATGGTTCTTTAACTAGTCATTTAAATTTTTGTTTAAAATCTATATAGTTAGATAAAAAATCTAATAAGGACTTAAAGGAATATGCAAGAAAAAATCAATGAATTAAGAAAAAGAAAAGAGAAAATAGAAGAAGGCGGCGGCAAGGAAAAAAATGAAGAGCGTCATAAAAAAGGTAAATTAACAGCCAGAGAGCGTATATTACAACTTTTAGACGAAGGTACTTTCTGCGAGATCGATGCTTTTATAGAGCATAGATGCAGTGATTTTGGTATGGAAAAAAATAAAGTTGCCGGAGAAGGTGTAGTTACAGGATACGGAAAAATTAACGGAAGACAGGTATGTATATATGCTCAGGACTTTACTGTTATAGGCGGTTCATTAGGACAAATGCATGCTGCTAAAATTTGTAAGGTGCAGGATATGGCTATAAAATTAGGCTGTCCTTGTATAGGTATTAATGATTCTGGCGGAGCTAGAATACAGGAAGGCATTGACTCTTTAAGAGGATACGGCGATATATTCTATAGAAATGTTCAGGCTTCTGGTGTTATACCGCAGATATGTGTTATAATGGGACCTTGTGCGGGCGGAGCTGTTTATTCGCCTGCTTTGATGGACTTTATCTTTATGACTGATAAAGGATCTAATATGTTTATAACAGGTCCTCAGGTAGTAAAAGCCGTAACAGGAGAACAGGTTTCTGCTGAAGAACTTGGAGGAGCTTATGTTCATAGTAAAACTTCAGGTGTTGCTTCTTTAATGTTCCCTGATGAAGTTTCTACATTAGAAGGTGTTAAGAAATTATTATCTTATATACCTCAGAATAATTTGGAAGATGTGCCTTTAGATAATACAGATGATGATCCTAACAGAGCGGATGAAGAATTATCTAATGTTCTTCCAGACAGCCCAAACAAACCTTATGATATAAAAGATATTATAAAAAGAGTTGTTGATAACGGAGAGTTTTTTGAACTTCAGCCTTTATTTGCCACTAATATAGTTATATGTTTTGCTCGTCTTGATGGAAAGTCTGTTGGTATAATAGCTAATCAGCCTAATTCTATGGCGGGTGTACTTGATATTAATGCTGCTGATAAAGCTGCAAGATTTATTCGCTTCTGTGATAGTTTTAATATTCCTCTTATCACATTAGTTGATACTGCCGGATATTTACCAGGCGTAGGACAGGAGCATAATGGTGTTATTAGACATGGTGCTAAACTTTTATATGCTTATTCGGAGGCTACTGCTCCTAAAATTACTCTTATCATAAGAAAGTCTTACGGCGGAGCTTATATCGCTATGTGTTCTAAACATTTGGGTGCTGATATGGTTTATGCTTGGCCTTCTGCTGAGATTGCTGTTATGGGACCGGACGGTGCTGCTAATATCATATTCAAAAAAGAAATAGATAAAGCTGATGATCCTAAAAAAGTAAGAGCTGAAAAAATAGAAGAATATAAAAAAGAATTTGCTAATCCTTACAGAGCTGCTGTAAGAGGTTATGTAGATGATATAATAGAGCCTGAATATACTAGAAGTTATTTGATTAATGCATTGCATCTTTTAAAAAGCAAGAGAGAAACAAGACTTCCTAGAAAACATGGCAATATACCTCTATAAAATTTAATTTTAAATAATTAAGGAGAATTAAATGGAACATAATGCAGCTATTACAATATTCGGTATAATGTCTGTTTTTATAGTTGCTTTAGTTTTTTATATATTGTCTTTAGTTTTGGGAATGATTTTCAAAACTAGGAATATAAAGAAAGAAGAAGAAATTATAAAGGTAGTAGAGGAAAGTAAAACTAAAGAAGAGGATTTAATAGATGATACTGAACTTGCAGCAGTGTTAACCGCTTCAATATCAGTTTATACAGGTATGTCTAATAATAAATTTATTATTACATCTATTAAAGAGTCTAAAACTCCTATATGGGGAATGGTTGACAGAGTAAATAAATTAAAATGATAATTTATTAATATAAAAAATAGTTAGCTTAAAAAAGCTTTATATTTTTATTAATAAAAGATTGATAGTCTTATAACTAAAGTTGTTATAGATTAGAATATTATAAAATATAAAAACATTTTGTGGAGAATAATATTATGACTAAGCAATATAAAATCACAGTTAATGGAAAAACTTATGATGTATCAGTAGAGGAGATAAGAACTGTAGCTTCAAATAAAACAGTATCTACTATAGTTAATGCCCCGGTAAATACATCAAAACCTGTTTCAGAATCAAAACCGGCATCAGCTCCGACAGTTTCAGCAGCTTCTGCTCCTATAGATGAAAATGCTATATCAATAAAAGCTCCTATGCCTGGTACTATAGTATCATTTAATGTTGCGGTAGGAGATAAAATTAATGAAGGTCAGGTTGTAGCTATATTAGAGGCTATGAAAATGGAAAATGAAATTACAGCTCCTGCTTCAGGAGAGGTGAAGTCTATACATGTTGAAAAGGGTTCTTCAGTTGTAGAGGGTCAGGTTATATTACAAATTAAGTAATATAAAGGGGTGAATATGAATAATGCTTTAGGTTTGGATTTTAACAATTTATTTACAGGTTTTTATCCGCCGACTTTAGCCCAAGTTATAATGATGCTTTTAGGAGCATATCTTATATATATGTCTATATATTATAAGAAAAAACCTCTGCTTCTTCTTCCTATGGGAGTTGCAATATTAGCTGCTAATATGCCGCTTCCTAAAATGACAGAAGATGTAGTAAATGGTTTTTTGGGTTTAATTCATAGCGGTGCAGACAGCGGCGTGTATCCTGTATTGGTATTTTTTGCGGTTGGTACTATGATAGATTTAGGACTTGTACTTGCAGATCCTAAAAATTTCTTTATAGGTGCTAGTTCTCAGATTGGCATACTTATAGTATTTTATATTATGAGTTCTTTGAATTTAGGAGAAGGTTTATCTGCTGCTGCTTCAATTATAGGTGCTGCTGACGGGTCTTTGGCTATGTATATGACTTCTCTAATTACAGAGCCTAAATATTTTGCTGCTATTGTTATGGCTGCTTATCTTTATATGGAGCTTCTTCCTTTGCTTCAATCAGGACTTACAAAAGTTTTGACTACTGCAAAAGAAAGAAAAATTCCTATGAATTATTTGAGACATGTTTCAAGAGGAGAGAAAATTATATTTGCAGTTATTGCTATGGGGCTTTGCGGAATATTCTTGGCAAACTCATTTCCTCTTATAGCTGCTCTTTTATTCGGAAGTATTTTGAGAGAATCAGATATTATAAAAAATTTCTCAGTTAATTTGCAAAAATCTTTAACAGGAATACTTACTATGCTTATAGGAATAGCAATAGGTTCTTCTGCTTCAGCTGAATATTTTATGACATTAAATACAGTGATGATATTTGCTTTCGGATTATTGTCATTGATATTAAGCACTACAATAGGTATAATTGCTGCGAAAGTTATTAATATATTATCAGGCGGTAAAGTTAATCCTATAATAGGTTCTGCAGGTTTAAGTGCTTTTCCTATTCCTGCTTGGGGAGCACATGTTTACGGACAGGAAAATAGTTCATCTAACTGTCTGCTTCTTCATGCAATGGCTGTTAATATTTCAGGCATAATATCCGGTGCTATTGTTATGGGTATACTTCTTACATTCTTCCATTAATTAAAAATAAATTTAATGATTATATATAATACTTAAACCCTGTTTATTAATTTAAATAGGGTTTTTTTATATAAAAAATCTCATTCATTACACTATAAAAAATAATAAAATTAATATATAATTATTAGTATAAAAAATATTTATGGAAAAACTATGGTAAAAAGATTAACATTAAAAAATGGTACAAGAGTTGTTTTAGAAAAAATGCCGATGCTTGATACTGTTTCTATAGGCTTTATATTTTTAACAGGCAGCGCCAATGAAAAAAAAGAAGAAAACGGATATACTCATTTTATAGAGCATATGCTTTTTAAAGGCACTGATAAAATTAGTGCAAAAGAACTTATTAGAAATATAGAAGGGGTTGGCGGTATATTCAATGCTTTTACTTCAAGACATTTAACTTCTTTTTATATCAATATAATATCTAAATATTTTGACAGAGCAGTTGATACTTTGGAAAATATTATGCTTTATTCTGCTTTCAGAGAAGATGATATAAACAGAGAAAAAAAAGTTATAATTGAAGAGCTTAAAATGTCAAATGATACTCCTGAAGAAATATCAGCCAATCAATTTTTTGCTGCTGCTTATAAAGGCACTTCTATGAGTTTTCCTATAGGAGGAAATATTAATAATATAAAAAAAATAAGCAGAGAAAAAATTTATTCTTATTTTAAAGATCATTTTAATTCTAATAATTTAATTATATCTATAGCAGGAGATTTTGATATTAATTATGCAGTAGACAGACTTGAAAAAATAAAATTAGAAAAAGGAACTAGAACAGTTAATGATGATCTTCCTTTTTATTATAAAACTATAACTAAAGAAAAACAGGAAATTAATCAGGTTTATTTTTCGCTTGTAACACCTTCATATAATGCATGCGATAATAAAAAAAGATATGCTATGAATATAGTTAATGATATATTCGGAGGAAGTTCCTATTCAAGATTATTTCAATCAATAAGAGAAAATAAGGGACTTTGTTATAATATATACAGTTATAATTCCAGCTTTATAAACGGCGGTACATTTGAGATACATGGTTCTACTAGTTTGGATAAATATGCACAGACTATAGAAAGTATATATTATGAAATAGAAAAATTGGTTAATGAAAGAATATCAGAGGAAGAGCTTGAAGAGGCTAAAGAGAGCTATAAAGGGTCTATGGCATTTAGTAAATTTAATGCGGAATTTATAATGAATAAAAATGCAAGGCATGAATTATATACATCTAAATATATCTCATTTAATGAGCTTTATAATATAATAGATAAAGTAGATTTACAATTAATTAATGATGTTATAGATGAAAAATTGATGAATAAAAAATTCTTCTTAACATCTGTAGGAGCTAGCGGTACTAAAGATATAAGTAAGGCTTTAAGCAGCAAACTTAAATTAAATTAATAATAATGTTTGAAATGTATTGAATATTTATGCCGTTATTATATATAATTTTTTATAAATATTGACTTTTAAAATATATTATGTATAATATTGTTAGGAATTAATATATTTATAAGGTTGTTTTTTAGTGTTTGGTAATTTAACTAAATCTATATCTAATGTATTCTCTAAAATACAAGGAAAAAAAGTCCTTACAGATAAGGATATAACAGATAGTCTATTAACTATCAAAGAAGCCTTACTTTCTGCTGATGTATCCTTAGAAGCTGCTGATAAATTTCTTGAAGAAGCTACTAACAGAGCTATAGGCAAAGAAAAATTAGAAGGCGTAGATCCTGCCAATCAATTTGTGGCTGATGTTCATGATACATTGGTTAATATGATAGGTGAGGGTGAAAGCGGTTTAAAATTAGAGCCTGTTGAGAAAACTACTATTACATTATTATTTGGTTTGCAGGGTTCTGGTAAAACTACTACATCCGCTAAATTAGCTAAATATTATAAAGATAAAAGACGCGTTATGCTTGTAGGTCTTGATGTTCACAGACCGGCCGCCATGGAGCAGCTTGCAGTTTTGGCTAGAGAAGTAGGTGTTCCTTATCATATAGATACCAAAGAAAAAAAAGCATATAAAATACTTAAAAAAGCTCTTTCTATAGCTAAAAAAGAGCAGTATAATATGATATTAGTTGATACTGCAGGACGCCTAGAGATAGATGAAGAAATGATGCTTGAATTAAGACGCGTTGTAAACTCTGCTAATGTTACAGAAAAAATATTAGTTGTGGATTCTACAGCAGGTCAAAGTGTTTATGATGTTGCCAAAAATTTCCAAAATAATATTGGAATTAATGGTGTTATACTTACAAAATTTGATTCCGGAGTTAGAGGCGGTGCAGCCTTATCTCTAAAATATGCTACCGGTTCATCTGTTAAGTTTGTCGGAGTAGGTGAACATTTAGATGATATTGATGTATTTGATGCCAAGAGAGTAGCCGGACAAATACTTGGTATGGGCGATATAGTAAAATTAGTAGAAAAAGCCCGTGCTGCTATAAGTGAAAAAGAAGCTCAGGAAATGCTTCAAAAAGTTATAGAAAATAATTTTGATTATAATGATTTCTTAAAACAAATTGAAGCTACTGCTAAAATGGGCGGTCTTAGCAAAATGACATCTATGATTCCGGGTATGGCTAATGTAGATACTGAACTTCTAAGCCGTGAAGAAGAAAAATTTAAAAAGTATAAAGCTATTATACAATCAATGACTAAAAAAGAAAGATTAGCCCTATTTCCTTTGAATAATTCAAGAAAAATGAGAATATCCAAAGGAAGCGGTCAAAGTGTTTATGATGTAAATCAGTTAATAAAACAGTTTACTATGATGAAAAACATGATGGGCAGCACTAAAAAGATGGATAAGCTCGCAAAGTCCCTAGAGGGTATGGGTATGTCTATAGATGATTTAAACAAATTAATGTAAATAAACTTGGAGGAAAAGAAAGGTGGTAAAATTAAGATTAAAACGTATAGGTCGCAAACATGAGCCTCATTATCGTATAGTGGCTGCAGATGCTCGTTTCCCACGCGATGGTCGTTTTATTGAAGAGCTAGGTTGGTTTAACCCTAAAGCTAAAGATGTATTATATAAGTTGAATGTAGAAGGCTTAAAAAAATGGCTTTCTAATGGTGCACAGCCAACTTATGTGGTAAAAAGCATTCTTGTTAAAGAAGGCTTGATGGAAAAAGATAAAGGTGCTCCTCTTGAAAGAAAGAAAAAAAGAGCATTGAAAAATCCTGAAAAAAGGCGCAAACATCGTAAACAAGCTAAGCCTGAATCTGCTGAGGAGAAAAGCGAAGCTTAATTACGTCTATAATATATAAAGGAGTGTGCTATGACGGAAGAAAAAGAGCTTATTGAGTATTTGGCTAAAAAGTTAGTGGATGAGCCTGAGGGTGTGAGTGTTAAGGTTATTGAAGGTGAGAAGAGTACGATTCTGGAATTGAAAGTGAACCAAAGCGACATAGGTAAAATTATAGGTAAAAGAGGTCGTATTGCTCATGCATTGCGTACTATTCTTTTTGCTGCTTCCATGAAAAGTGGTAAACGTGTAATGCTTGAGATTATTGACAATTGATTTTTTTTTACGGCAAAATCACAGGTTTACATGGTTTAAAAGGAGAGGTAGAAATTGCTTTTTCTGATAAGAGTTATTTTACCTCTCTTCCTATTTTAAATAAAGATACACCTGTTATCATCGATAATCAGACATTTACTCTATTAAATGTTAAAAAGAAAAATAAATCTTTCGTGTTCCTATTAAAAGAGATAAATACTATAGAAGAGGCTCAAAAATTAATAGGACTTGATATATTTATAGATTCTTCATATTTGCCTCAATTAGATGATGATACTTTCTATGAGGGTGAATTAATCGGATATAAAATCATAGATACTGACAATAATATTTATGGTGAGATAACAGATGTATACAGTCTTCCTTCAAATTATGTATTTGAAATTAAATTAAAAGAAAATAATAATATAGTTTCAATACCATTTGTTAAGGCATATTTTGGAGATTCTGATAAAATAAATAAAACTATAACAATAATACAAAAACCTATATTTGATGATGATTAGTATTAAAAAAATATTTTTTTACCTTTGATTATATTACCAAGTTATTAAACTTGAATAAAATTAAAGGATATAAAATGAAACAAATTATAACAATATTTATTGTTTTAATGTCTGCTTTTATAATATCATGCGGACAAAAAACTTCTGATAATACAGATAATCATTCATCGCATTCTATGGATAGCATGCATAGCAAAGGCTCTGAAATTATAGACTTAATGCACGCTCCTATGATGGAACAGCCGTTTCAAAAAACTAAGAATATTGATGCTGATTTTTTAGTGAACATGATTCCGCATCATCAGGGTGCTATTATATCTTCAAAAAAATTATTAGAAACAACTACTAATGAAGCTTTAATAACTTTGGCTAATAATATAATAGCAGAACAAGAAAAAGAAGTAAGCGAGTTTACAGATTTAGTTACTGAATTAAAAAATAAAAATACAAGCTATGAAGATATAGATACATCTATTCTGGGTGATGAAATGGAGAAGATTATGAATAATATGATGAAGGATATGTCTTCTATTAAAGCTGCAGGAGATAATGACATAGATTTCTTAAAGGGTATGATACCTCATCATCAGGCGGCTGTTGATGTTTCAAAGAAGATACTAGAATATACTAAAGATGATAAAATAAAAGAAATTGCAAATAGGATAGTAACAGCACAAGAAAAAGAGATAAACGATATGAATAATATGTTAAATAATTATTAATATTTACTTTTTTATAATAGGGGGTAATTTAATACCTCCTATTTTTTACTTTAAACTTTAGAATTGACAAATTGATTAATTCTAGTATAATCTATATACTTAAATATGGTGATGTATTATGGCTAGTAAAAAGGATAAAAAATCAGGCAGTAATGCTATTTCATCTGGGGAGATAGTAAAAAATAAAAAGGCTCTATTCAATTACGAGTTTATAGAGAAATTTGAGGCGGGAATTGTTTTGCTTGGTACAGAAGTAAAATCTCTTAGAGAAAGAAGTGTTAATATGGCTGACAGTTATGCTTCTTTTAAAAAAAATGGAGAGCTTTTTATAGTTAATATGCATATATCGCCTTACCATTTCGGAAATAGAAATAATCATGAACCTTTAAGAGAAAGAAAACTCTTGATGAAAAAAAGGGAATTAAGGAGATTATACGGAAAAATAAAGGAACAAGGACTTACTTTAATTCCGGTTAGCTTGTATTTCTCAAGAGGAAAAGTTAAAGTGGAATTAGCTTTGGCAAGAGGTAAAAAACTTCATGATAAAAGAGAGACCCTAAAAAGAAAAACTTTAGATAGAGAAATGGAAAGATATATAAAAAGATAAAATAAGTTTATTCATAAGATAAAGAATTTCTTATATAAAATTCTATTTTAGTAATATTATCCGATACTTCCTTAATATTTGTTTTTTTATCTTTTTCTGTTTTATATTTTTTTAATGAATCTATGAATTCTATTAGTAAATTTTTCATATTTTCCATAGAAATTTTTTCAAATTTTTTTGCTAAAACTTCTATTTTTTCTATAGTGCTGTAATCTATATTGTTTATACCGCTGAAAACTATATCAGATAAAAGCAGTTCTAAATCTCTTAATAAATCAAAAATCATATATATTATTACCTATTATTATCTTTTATCTTCAATAAATTAAGCCTGTATAGACATGGTATATCTTTTTTTACTGTAACAATATAAAAAATAGAAGATATAAATATTCCTATCAAAGCTGTTATTAAAGATAAATTACTCATAACAAATACAGTTTGATATAATATCAATATACATATAGGTATATATATTCCTCCTGCTAAAGCAGTAAGTATTAAAAAGAAAAAGAATACAAATATAGGATTGCCCATAACTGTATTGTTAAATATATATTCACTGCCAATATGAATGGCAAATGTTTCAAGATATAAGTATATTGTTGAAATACATGCCAGAATAAAAAATGCTATAGCATATATTTTTTCTCTTTTCATTAAAAATCCTGCTATAAAAAATACTATAAGTATAACAGAAAAGATATAACTGTCTAAAAGCAGAAAACAAGCTGATATTAATAATTCTGTCAATATTATCAATATCATGAGGGTAAAATTCTTTTTAATAGAGGCAAATCCAAAAAAAGTATATATTATAATTTTTGATTTACTGTTTCTATATTCTTCATATATATGCTTAAAGTAGCTTATAAATATTAATGCTATAGATACCAAGAACAGAGACGGAAATAAAGTTGATGTTATTAATATTGAACTTTTAATATTTAAATCATCAGTATCTCCGATTAATAATTTTGAAGATATTCTATTTTCTTTTTCTTCTTTTATATTTATATAGGCATATTCTTCATAGGATATATTAGTATTTCCTGTTGAACCTACATAAAGTATATGCATAAGTACAATACCATTTCCAGGATTTTTTAAATTTAATTTAGCTTTTGCTATTCCATTTTCATCGGTAGGAACAACATATATATTAGTATACATATTAACTGCTTCATTTGTATTTAATTGTGTATCTGCATTTTCATCTATTTCTTTTAAAAGTATTTCTTCTTTTTGATCCTCATCTATTTCAAAATCAAACACATCAGGGTTCAATGATGTGAATCTAACTAATCTATTAACAAGAGGAAATCCTCTTCTTTCAAGCATTATAGATATTTCATTTTGTGTATTTGTTTCATTTGATTCATTAGTTTCATTCGATTCTTTATATATGATAAAATTATTTTCTTTTTCATAAGTAAATTTATACTCAGGATCTTTATTAGTTGTATTATTTTGAGCATACACTGCATTTAATATTGCAAGAAATATTATTAAATATTTTAGCATTTATAAAAATCTCCTGATAAAGAAATGAAATTAATGATTGTTATTAATTATCGAACAAATTAATAAAATTAAATAATATAATTTTTTATATTATTTAACCTTATTAATTCTTTATGATACGAAAAAGTTTTATTAACAATAATAATAACTACCAAAAATAATAATCGTAAAAAAAGAACACTATCTTTTTTAAAGATTAGTGTTCTTTATTTTTTATTTGTATAGCTATTAATTATTTTATAAGAGCAACTATCTCTTCATTTTTTACTATTAAATATTCTGTATCGCCTTCTTTTATTTGAATACCAGCATATTTATCATATATAACTATATCGCCTTTTTTTACTTTTATATCTTCGCTGTCGCCTACTTCTATAACTTCTGCTTTCTGAGTTTTTTCTTTAGCTGTATCTGGAAGAAGTATTCCGCTTGAAGTTTTTTCTTCTTGTTCTAATACTTTTAGAAGTACTCTATCTGCTAATGGTTTAATAGATGACATATTGTATATCTCCTTAAAATGTATTTATTTCGATAATTTTTTTAATAATTTTTGCTATATTCTATAATAAAAAATGTTAAAAGTCAATAACTTATAAAGAGCAATATTATTTAGTATTGTATAATAACATTAATAGGGTATTTATCTATTTCTTTTCTTCCATTTAATTCTTTTAATTCTATTAAAAAAGATGAGCCTACAACTATGCCTTCTAATTTTTCAACCATTTTTATCATAGCAAGTGCAGTGCCGCCTGTAGCTATTAGATCATCAACTATTAAAACTCTTTCACCTTTTTTAATGGCATCTTCATGCATATATAGTGTATCTGTACCATATTCTAAAGCATATTCTTCTGAAATGGTTTTATAAGGCAGCTTTCCTTTTTTTCTTACAGGGATAAAGCCGCAGTTCATTTTATAAGCCAATGCTGAACCTATTAAAAATCCTCTGCTTTCTGCTCCGACTATATAATCTATTTTCTCATTACTTATTTGTTCTGCCATTTTATCTATGGCATATTTGAATGCATCTTTATTTTGAAGTAAAGTAGTGATATCTCTAAAAAGTATTCCTTTTTTAGGATAATCTTGAATATTTCTTATATAATCTTTTAACTCCATGTAACACCTCGTTTTAATAAAAAAATAGTTATGTAAATAATTACACAGTTTTTTATTATAATACTTTTATTAAAAAAATCAATTAAAAATATTGCTTTTAATAAACATAATTTTAATGTATTATTATTTATATAGGAGAAAATTATGAATTACTATATTGGTATAGATTTAGGAACTTCATCTGTAAAGACTTTAATAATGGCATCTAATGGTAAAATAGAAGCATTATCTCAAAAAGATTATGATTTTGATAAACCTCACTATAATTTTGCAGAGCAGGATGTTAATGTATGGTGGGAAAGCACTGTATTTACAATAAAAGATTCTTTAAATCAATTAGTAAAAATAGATTCAAATTATAATATTAAAGGAATAGGCTTTTCCGGACAAATGCATGGACTTGTGGCTTTAGATAAAAATGGAAATGTTTTAAGAAAAGCTATATTATGGTGTGATTCAAGGAGCCTTAAAGAGATTGAATATATAAACAGTAAAATAGGTTTAGAAAATATAATGCAGATAAATCATAGTCCTATAGCTGCGGGATTTTTACTTCCTTCTTTGCTTTGGATAAAAAATAATGAGCCTCATATTTATAAAAATATTGATAAAGTAATACTTCCTAAAGATTATATAAGATATAAATTAACAAATTGCATTGCCTCTGATATAACAGATGCAGCTGCTACAGGAGTTTTTGATAGTAATAAATCTTGTTGGTCTGATTATATAATAGAAAAATTAGGTTTAGACATAAATATTTTTCCTGATATTTTTTATCCTTATGAAGTATCTGGGACTATTACGGAAAAGTCTAGTAAAGAAACAGGATTAAAAAAGGGCATACAAGTTTCTTATGGAGGAGCTGATCAAGTTATGCAGGCTGTAGGCAACGGCATAATAAATACAAATACGGCATCAATTACTATAGGTACAGGCGGACAAATTTTAATGCCTGTAGATAAACCTGTTTATGATAAAAAGAATATGGCTTCTCATACATTCAATTTTTTATTTCCTAATACTTGGTATTATTTAGGTGCTGCTTTATCTTCTGGTTTAGCATTGAAATGGGCTAAGAATAATTTTTGCAATGCAGGTGAAACTTTTAAAGATATAGATTTAAAAGTAAAAGATATAAAAGCAGGCAGCAATGGAATAATATTTCTTCCTTATTTAGCTGGTGAGAGAACTCCTTATATGAACAGTAATGCTTCTGCTATGTTTGTAGGATTAACTTTAAGTCATGATAGATATCATATTTTAAGATCTGTTATGGAGGGAGTAGTATATTCTTTAAAAGACTGTTTTATGATTTTGACTGATGATTTAAATATGGAATGCAGTAAATTAATAGCTTCTGGAGGAGGATCTTATAGTGATGTATGGCTTCAGATTCAGGCTGATGTTTTAAATAGGGAAATTTATGTTTCAAAAACTAGAGAGCAGGCTGCATTGGGGGCGGCTATAACTTCTGCTGTTGCGAATAAAGAGTATCAAAGTTATGAAGAAGCTCTAAAAAACATTATAACTTATAATAACAAGCCTATAACTCCGATTAATGAGAATGTGAAAATTTATTCTGAATATTATGAGATATTTAAAGAATGTTATAGAAGAAATTCTGAGTTAATGTATGCAATAAAAAATATAGCTTATTAAAATTAATATTTAATATATATTACGCACGCAGATAAGATTATAAATATAATAAGATTATATTATAAACTAATCTTTATCACTAAGCTTCATTAAAGCGTGCGTTAATAGGCATAAAAAATTTATTTAACACTTAGGGCGGGTGTTAAAATGACTGTTTTGATTGACAATAATAAATAATACAAAAATGACTGATAAGGCAGTGAAATCTATATGGCGGGCAAATGTAATTAAATTTTACAAATATATAAATATCAATGTTTATGAAATATACTACTTGATATTATTTGAGGAGATTTTATATATAGCTCTATCAAGAAAAATATTTGTTATATTGACATTATTAATATTATTTTCTTTTAATCTTTTTGCTAATTTTAAGTTTGGAATTAGTCCTAGAATTGGGGCTGATATAAATATAGCTGAAACCAAAGATTATAATAGTGTATTATTAGATCCTAGATTAGATATCAATTTTCAAATAGGATATGGATTTAAATTAAATAATGTTAATTTATTAAGCGGTATAGATCTTTTATTTGATTTTGGAATTAATGAACATATGGTATCTATAATGTATAATAATACATCTTTGATTAATAGGGTAATAGCTTTTGGAATATATACAGGAGCAGCTTTGAAATTTGATTTAACTAAAAATAATCAGCATCTTCTTGCAGGAATAGCTTTAGGTGTGTAGTTTAATCCTTTAGTAGATGCAAATTATAAATCAGTACCAATATCTCCTTATGTAAGATTATCATTTGAAAGAAAATTCTTTGAAACAGAAAAAATAGATTTTATTGCCGGTGTACATTTATCCTATGAGAATATGATTTTTAATGCTAATGATATGAATAATTTATTTTCTTTTCATAATGTTAGGCAATATCATTCTGTAGGTTTGATGCTGAGCTTTGGATTTTTCTTTGAGAATAGATAAAACTTATACAAAATGATAATCTCTAAATAAATTTCTATGTTATAATATATTTTTTAATTTAGCTTATATAATTAAAAATTAATAAAATCAAGAATTTATTTACATACCCCACCCTTTATTCTTTTTTATTCAATTTAGAATTTTTAACCTTCATCATATTTATAGCTTATTTAGAAATTTTAGCACCCGCCCAAGATTTTATTAGAGTAAAAAAAATTTTTAACGCACGATAAATTAAATTTTAAATGTGAATTTAGCTGCAAATACAAATTTTCATTATATATAAAAATCTACTTACCGTGCGTTTGGAAATAAATAAAACTACTCTAAATATGCATTAAAAAACCTATATAAACCCTGAGAATCATATTCAACATTTTTTAGTTTAGGTGAAACAAGCAAGGCTTCAGAATAAAAATATATAGGTACTATTGAATTGTCATTCATAAAAATATTCTCTGCTAAATGAAGTGCATGCATTCTTATATTATTATTTTTATTTGTAGAGGCTATGTTAATGTATTCATCAAATGCATTATTTGAATAAGATCCATAATTATTAGGGGCATCGCTTTTAAAAATGTTCAAAAAGTTGATAGGATCATTATAATCGGCATACCACAAATAAACTGCCATATCAAAATCTTTATTATACATATTCTGAAGATAAGAAGACCATTCATGCTTAATTATCCTCACATCAATATTTAAATTTTCTTTAAGCATAGTCTGAACAGCATCAGCAATATTTATATCGAACTCTCTTGTTGCTATAAGCAAATCAATAACAGGAAAGTTTCTTCCGTTTTGGTATCCGGCTTGTGATAATAATTTTTTAGCTTCTTCTAAATTTTTCTGATAGTTGGAAGATATTATATGCTCTACTCCTTTTTCTCTAAAATCTCCGTTTATGTCATTAATACCATAAGGAACTAAACTTACAGCAGGACGCTCTCCGCATCTTGTAATAGATTTTACTATATAATCTCTGTCTATAGCCAAAGATAATGCCCTTCTTACTCTATTATCTTTTAAAGCTTCTTTATTATTTAGATTAAATCTATAGTAATATGATGCAGCTACAGGTACAATATGAACTACTCCTTTTTTCTTTAGAGTCTCTATATCATTTCTTGGAAAAGGCTTAGCAAAATGAATAGAACCATTAAGAACACCCGCAAGAGAAGTATTAGGCTCTTCCATTAAAAGAAAAGTTAATTTATTAGGTTTTATATTTTCATTATTCCAATAATTAGTATTTCTCTCTAGTATTATGCTTTTATCAAAGTTTCTCTCTGTCATCTTAAAAGCACCGTTACCAATATAGCTTTCAGGTTTTAATGTCCATTCATCTCCGTATTTATTTATTATATCCTCACGCACAGGATAAAAAGGAGGGTAGGCTGTAAGCTCTAAAAAGTACGCAGTAGGACTGTTTAACTCTGCTTCAAAAGTATAATCATCTACCACCCTAACCCCAAGCTCTTCTATAGTTTTTTTGCCGCTTATTACTTCTTTAGCATTTTTTATCACTTCAAAATAATAGCTGTATTTATTAGCAGTTTTAGGATCAACGGCACGCCTCCAAGTATATACAAAATCTTTTGCTGTAACACTTTTTCCATCGCTCCATTTAGCATTAGTTCTTATGTGAAAAGTATAAATATTTCCTTCTTCATTGATATCCCAGCTTTCTGCTGCTCCGCCTATTATTTTATTATTTTCATCTTTTTTGGTAAGCCCTTCAAAAGCATGAAGAATATATATCATGGTAAGGTTATCAGTATTCAGAGTAGGGTCAATAGTTAAAGGCTCAGGGGCCAGATTTATCACTATATCATTATTTGTATTAATTTCTTTTTTTGAAACTTTTGAACATGATATTATTGAAAGTATTAGTAAATTGAAAGCAATTATTTTTTTTAGCATATATTTTCCTTTTTAAAGTTATAATTTTTTATAAAAGATATATTTATCCTTTTAATAATATTTTTCTTTAATCCTAAAAAGATTTCAGGATTAAATAAAATTGTATTTTTTTAACCTAAAATATCACTTATAGATTTTACACATAAATCAACAGCCTTATCTATATCTTCTTCATTAATTATAAGAGGCGGATTAAAATATATAACATTACCCAAAGGTCTCAATAATAATCCTCTCTGAAGTGCTTTTTTATATATTTGATAACCCATTCTAAGTTTAGAGTCAAAACCTTCTTTGGTATTTTTATCAGTAACTAATTCCATTGCATTAATAAGTCCTATATTTCTAATCTCTCCTATATTTGGGTAATTTAATAATTTTTCTTTTAATTTATTATTTAAATATTTTGCTCTTATTTGTGCCTTATTTAGAATATCATCTTCTCTTAAAACTTTTTGTACCGCCAAAGCAGCAGAACAGCCAAGAGGATTTCCGCTGTAGGTATGGCTATGCATAAAAGCCTTGCCTTCATTATAGTCAGCATAAAATGCATTGTATATTTTATCTGTTGTGATTGTTATAGCCATTGGCATGTAACCGCCTGTTAATCCTTTTGAAACGCACATTATATCAGGGCTTATATTAGCATGGTCGCATGCAAACATCTTTCCAGTGCGTCCGAAATTTGTAGCTATTTCATCAGCTATAAAAACTACATTATGTTTATCACAAAGCTCTCTTAACTTTTTTAAATAAAGCGGAGGATATATTCTCATTCCAGCAGAAGCCTGAAGCAAAGGCTCTATTATAACAGCACAAGTTTCATCAGCATGTTTTTCAAATTTTTTCTCAGCATCTATAAAGCATTCGCAATTGCAAGTTTCTCTGTTTTGATTATATTTGCATCTATAGCAGTCGGGAGCTTCTATATGAATAGTTTCCATAAGCATAGGCTTGTATATTTTTGCATATAAGTCCAAACTTCCAACTGATAATGCCCCTATAGTTTCACCATGATAACCATCTGTAAAACACATAAACTTTATTTTTTTAGTATTGCCTATTTGATGCTGATACTGAAAAGCCATTTTTAAGGCAGCTTCTACCGATGATGAGCCGTTATCTGAAAAATTAAATTTGCTAAGTCCTTTAGGAAGTATTTTTACAAGCTCTTCGCATAATTTAATAGCTCCTTCATGCGAGAAGTTTGCAAATATTACATGCTCTAATTTATCAAGCTGTGATTTTATAGAAGCATTTATTTTTTCATTGCAATGCCCAAGTAAATTGCACCACCAAGAACTTACAATGTCAATATATTTTTTGCCGTTTTTATCATAAAGATATATTCCTTTTGCTTTATCTATTATTATAGGAGGAAGCTCCTCATAATCTTTCATCTGTGAACAAGGATGCCAAATATATTTTAAATCCTTTTCTTCTAATGTCATAATGAGTCCTTTATTGAAGTACATAAAAATTGAAGTAAAAAATATTATTCAAAAATATTTTCTATATTTATATCATCTAATTTTAAGATTCCGTCTATAACAAAGCCTATAATTTTTACTCCCGTAATATCCTCTATCATTTTTTTATTATCATCATGCATTTCATTTGTTATTTCAAACCTATTTAATATCACACCATTAATTTTTAATTTTTTACTTCTCATATATTCTATAGTTAATACAGTAGAATTAATTGTACCAAGTCCTGCATCAGCTACTATTAAAGACGGCAAGTCAAGTTCTTTTATAATATCTTCTAAAAAAATTTTTTTATTATTATCATATCGAATAGGGCATATTATACCGCCGCTTCCTTCCACTATCATATAATCATGTACTTTATCTATATTTTTATAAGCATTTTTTATAAACTCCATATTGGGAGGATTCCCCTCAATTTGTGCTGCCAAATGAGGGGAATAGGCATGCTTATAAGTGTATGACACCATTTCATCATAAGAATCTTTTAAATCTGCTTTTTGTTTTACATACCAAGCATCGCTGTCCGTTATATCATCACTTCCGCTTAATGCTGCTTTATAATAACCTATATTTAATCCTTTATCTTTCATTTTTTTAGCGATTAATGCTGATACATAAGTTTTACCTATATCAGTACCAGTGGCAGTTATAAAAAGTGCTTTAGACATATTAATAAAATCCTAAATAAAAAATTTAATCTTCTGTTAAAATAATTTCATATCCCAAATCTTCAGCCATTTTTTTATCTGTTTCTATTGAAATGCCGGAAGTGGTGAGCATATCTCCTGTTATAGCAGCATTTGCCCCAGATAAGAAGCATGCTCTTCCTTTATCTTTTAAAAGTCCTCTTCCGCCTGCAAGTCTTATAAATGCTTTAGGGTTAATAAATCTGTATATTGCCACTATTCTTTTCATATCATCTTCAGTGAGAGGCTTAATATTTTCAAAAGGCGTGCTTGCTATAGGATTAAGCATATTAACAGGAATAGACATAATGCCTAAATCTCTTAATTCTAAAGCCATGTCAATTCTATCTTCCCAAGTTTCTCCCATACCCATAATGCCTCCGCTGCATACAACCATTCCGGCTTTTTGTGCCACCTTTATAGCTTTAATTTTATCATCATAACTATGAGTAGTACAAACATTAGGAAAGAAATTTCTTGAGGCTTCCAAATTATTATGCACTCTTCTAAGTCCGGCTTCTTTCATCTTTTTAAACCCTTCTTCATCTAAAAGTCCCAAAGATGCACATACATATCCGTCTGTTTCTTTATTAAGAGTTTCTATTGCATTATATACTTCATCGATCTCTTTTCCGTATAATGCTCTGCCTGATGTTACTATAGAGTATCTTAAAACACCTTTATCAAAATCGCTTTTTCCCTGCTCCAGAATTTCTTCTTTATTTAGAATATCATATTCATCGCATTTTGTATCATAGTGAGATGACTGAGCACAGAATTTACAGTTTTCTGAACATTTTCCGCTTTTGGCGTTTATTATAGAGCACATATCAAATACATTAGAACAGAAATGTTTTCTTATATTATCAGCGGCTTTGCATAAATCTTCTAATGGAGAATCAACTAATTTTAAAGCATCTTCCTTTGTTATATTATATCCATTAATTATTTTATGTCTTAATTCTTCAATATTTATTTCTTCTTTTATAATTAAATCTATATTACTCATTTTTTAATCTCCTATTTATGATAATCTATGATTTATACTTCCTGATACTATTCTGTCTACTTTGCCGTCCTGAAATTCTGCTATAAGAGCAAAAGTTTTATCTATATCCAATACTTTTACTATATGCTCTTGATTATCTATATTAAGCAAAACTTTTTTTCCTATTAAAAAAGACCTTTTTTTATATTCATCATAGAATGAAGCATTATTAAAATAGTATTCATATATTCTTTCTAATATTTTAGCTATTAAAATATTTCTTATATCTTTGCTGTTTTGTGTATTATTAATTGAAACAGCTATATTATTTATCTCTTCAGGAAAGCCGTTTTTAGGGAAATTAACATTTATACCAATTCCTATAACAGCATAATCAAGTTTTCCGTCTTCAAAACTGAAAGCTCCTTCGGTAAGTATTCCGCATACTTTTTTATCATTAATAAATACATCATTAACCCATTTTATCTGTGTATTTTCATTTGAAACTTCTTCTATGGATTTTGACACCGCCATAGCTGCTGCAGTAGTTATAAAAGAACTGTTAAAAATCTTTTTTTCTTTTTTTAGATTAAGTATAATGCTCATATATATGCCTGTACCATAGGGCGAGAAAAAAGATTTTCCGTTTCTTCCGTATCCGCTTGTCTGCTCTTCTGCAATTACTACGGTTCCGCTTTCAGCTCCGTTTATTGCCATTGCTCTTGCTATAGTGTTTGTTGATTCTACGGTTTTGTATATCACGAAGCTGAATTTATCTCTATATTTAGGCATATTATCTTTTATTATTTTTGATGATAAAATGTCAGTTTCTTTTGAGAGGGCATAGCCTTTATTTGATACAGAAAGAATATCGTATCCTTCATCTTTTAGAGATTTTATCACTTTCCAAACAGCCGCTCTGCTTACATTGAGATTATTAGCGAGCTTTTCTCCGGATATAAATAAACCCTTGTTGGATTCTAATATTGATATTATATTTTCTTTTAAATTTTTTCTCATAATGCAGAATGATAACATAATAAATATAATTGTCAACTTTAAAATCTAAAAAGGTTTACAATTATTATTTAAATTGTATAGAGTATAAACAGGCAGTTTTAATTTTAGTATATATTGTATAATAGGAGTACATACTGTGAAATTTGAATGTATTAATATTATACATATTTTATCATTGATATCGTATATATAGAGTTTTAATAGCAGATAGTGTATTATAAATATACATAGATATAAAAATAATTGGCATATTTATTGCATATATAATAGTGTAAGCGATGATGACTCGGTGAGAGTTAAAACAAATGATAGTTAATCGCTGATTAAATTAGAAATATAAAAGTTTATATAAAAGGAGTTTTAATTATGACTAAAAGATTATTTTTTCCAGCTTTACATTCTATGTTAGATGATTTTAGAAGTTTTGATGAGGCATTCGGCAATTTATACAGCAATGATGAGGTGAGAAAATTATCTCATTACAATATAGAAGAAGATGATAAGAGCTATACTATAGAGATGGATATGCCGGGTGTGAGAAAAGAAGATTTAGAAATAGGTATAAAAGAAAATGTACTTTCTATATATGCTGAACGCAAAAAAGTAAGTAAAGAAAAACTTGAAAATAGTGAAAATAAAGAGGAAAATGACAGCGGCAATGAAGTAATAGTTTCTAAATATGAACAGAGCTTTAATATCAGCACAAAAGGAATTGATGTTGAGAATATAGAAGCTAATTTGACAGACGGGGTTTTAAAAATAGTTCTTCCTAAAAAAGAGGAAGTAAAATATGAGAAAAAAATAAATATAGGCTGATTATTTTATTGTTAATTAAATGAAGGCTGTAAATTATAGAGGTTTATGAAAAATTGCTAAAAATTAAAATATAAGAGAATAGTTAATATAAATTAAGGAGTTTTAATATGTCAAGAAGAATATTTGTACCAACATTACATTCAATTTTTTCAAATGCTAACAGATGCAATTCTTTAGGAAACTGCAGTCCTTATAGTGATTATCATAATAGAGTATCAAACTATAGAATAGAGGAAGATGATAAAAATTATATTATAGAGATGGATATGCCGGGAGTAAAAAAAGAGGATTTAGAAATAGGAATAAAAGAGAATATACTTTCTATTTCGGCTAAGAGGAAAAAAGCAGTAAAAACAGAAAACGGCGAATCAAAAGAGGAAGTTATTTCAAGCTATGAGCAAAGCTTTAATATCAGCACAAAAGGAATTGATGTTGAAAATATAGCGGCTAATTTGAATAACGGTGTTCTTATGGTAACACTTCCAAAGAAAGAAGAGCTTAAATATGAGAAAAAAATAGAGATAAAAGGAGAATAATTAAAACCTATATATAAATTAAATTCATAAGATATAATCCATAATAATAGAGACACAGGGCAGATAAAAATATCCTGTGTCTTTTTTATTTGCATTGATATAAGAAAGATTTTGAATTTTTTATATATCATAGTATAATATTGTTAAGAACTACATATTATATTTAATAGAGGCATATTTATGAAATCAGTACCGCTTCCAAAAGGCTGGCAAGAATTACAAATTAAAGATGTATGTTTAATCTATTATGGTAAAGGACTAGGAAAAAATAACATGGTAGATGGTGATATACCTGTTTATAGTTCTGGTGGAATAATAGGGTTTCATAATGAAAGTATTATAAATTCACAAGGTATAATAATAGGTAGAAAAGGTAATGCCGGAAGTGTTTTTTATTCTAGTTCTCCATTTTTTTGCATAGATACTGCATTTTATGTAGAAGCAAATAATAATATTGATTTAAAATTTTTATACTATAAATTAATTTCATGTAGATTAGAGAGATATAAAATAGATAGTGCAGTACCTGGTATAAATAGAGACACTATATACTCTATTTTTTTAACTATCCCACCCATAGACGAACAAAAGCGTATAGCAGAAGTTTTATCATTATGCGACGATGTTATAGAGAACCTTACTAAACTAATAGAGAAAAAAGAGCTTTATAAGAAAGGTGTAATGCAAAGAGTGTTAAGCGGCGAAGTTCGTTTCAATGGTTTTAAAGATGAATGGAAAATAAAAAAATTATCTGAAATTAGTAAAAGTATAAAAACCGGAAAATTAGATGCTAATGCTATGGAAGAAAACGGACAATATAGGTTTTATACTTGTGCTAGAGAATATTATAGAATAAATGAGTATGCTTTTGATGGAGAGGCTTTATTAATATCCGGCAATGGTGCTTATGTTGGATATGTTCATTATTATAAAGGTAAATTTAATGCTTATCAAAGAACTTATGTTTTAATGGATTTTGAAGAAGATATAAAATATATAAAATATTATCTTGACAGATATTTAAAAGAAAGAATAAAGAAAGAAAAAAATGAGGGAAATACACCTTATATAGTTTTAAGTACATTAACAGATATGGAAATAAAAGTACCAATCCTAGAAGAGCAGAAAAAAATTGCGGGTCTTCTTTCGGTTATAGACGAAGAGATTGACAATCTTAAAAAGCAGTTGGAGCTTCGCAAACAGCAGAAGAAAGGTCTTATGCAGAGGCTTTTAAGCGGAGATGTGAGGATTTAAAGTTTTGAATATAATTGTATAATGAAGAGGTAATCAGCCGCATATCCTCACATCAGGCATACTTTGTCTGGGTACTTACTTCGGTATCCTACAGTTGACTATCTGTAATATTAGTAAATACGGTGCATATTGTAGGTATTAAAAAGTATTGTAAATTAATATAAGAAAGATTTTGAATTTTTGATATATCATAGTATAATCTTGTTAAGAATTAGATATTGTATTTAATAGAGGGATATTTATGAAATCACTACCGCTTCCAAAAGGCTGGAAAGAAGTAAAACTTGGGAATATATGCAGTATAAATGTTAGTAGTCTGAAAGAAAATACTAATGAAAATTTTAAATTTAAATATATAGATTTATCAGCCGTAAAAAATGGTATTATAGATTTTCCAAATGATTATATAACTTTTAAAAATGCACCAAGCAGAGCAAGGAGAATAATAAAAATAGATGATGTTATTATGGCAACAGTAAGACCAAATTTAAAAGGATTTGCTTATATATCTTTTGACCCAGAGGAATATATATGTTCTACAGGTTTTGCAGTATTAACTTCAAAGTCTGAAATTTCTATGAAATATGTTTACCAAAATTTATATGCAAATTATATAGAAAAACAAATATTTAATATGTTAGTTGGTTCCAATTATCCTGCTTTAAATACTTCAGATATACTGAATATAAAAATATTATTACCGCCCCTAGATGAACAAAAGCGTATAGCGGAAGTTTTGTCATTATGCGACGATGTTATAGAGAACATTACTAAACTAATAGAGCAGAAAGAGCTTTATAAGAAAGGCGTAATGCAGAGAGTGTTAAGCGGTGAAGTGCGATTCAAGGGTTTTAAAGATGAGTGGAAAGAAATATATTTGCATAAAGTTCTTAAAGAAAGAAAAACTTATCAGCCCAAAAATGGAAGTTTAGAACATGTTTCTTTAACTAAAGATGGTATCATACCAAAAACAGAAAGATATGAAAGAGATTTTTTAGTAAAAGATAAAAATAAACAATACAAAATTACTAAAATAAATGATATCTGTTATAATCCAGCTAATCTAAAATTTGGAGTTATATGTAAAAATAATTATGGAGAAGGAATATTCTCTCCTATATATGTAACTTTTGAAGTAAATAAAGGTTTTGATGTTAACTTTTTTAGCTATATTTTTAAATCAGAAACTTTTATCAATAATGCAAGAAGATATGAAGAAGGTACTGTTTATGAAAGAAAATCAGTAAGTCCAGAAAACTTTTTATCTATTAAAATAAAAGTACCAAGCCTAGAAGAACAGAAAAAAATAGGGGAATTTCTCTCTGTGATAGACGAAGAGATTTACAATCTTAAAAAGCAGTTGGAGCTTCGCAAACAGCAGAAGAAAGGGCTTATGCAGAGGCTTCTAACCGGTGAGGTGAGGATTTAAAGTTTTTAGTATAATTGTATAATGAAGAGTAATCAGCTGCACTTACATTGTGCTATCTTAAAAGTTAAGCGATACCGTACCTGCGGTAATAGCTCGTACCGGCGAATACAAGGAGTTTTTTATGAATGAACAATACAGCGAAAGAATATTACAAAATAAAGTTATAGAACTTTTTAAAAATATGGGCTACCAATATTTAAGCCCGGAAGAAGCTCTTAAAGAAAGAGATAATGATACCAATAATGTGCTATTTAAAAATATTCTCGAAGAACAGCTTAAAAAAATTAATTACTTTATGTATGATGATAAGAAAAACAGATTTTCAATAGATAATATAAAAAAGGCAATAAGTGATTTGGATATGCCGCTTATAAAAGGATATTTAATCACAAATGAAGAAATTACAGAAAGAATTTTAAAAGGCGAATCATATAAAGAAAAAATCGGAAATAGATACGAAAGTTTTAATATCAAATATATAGATTTTGACAATATAGAAAATAATACATTTCATATCACTGAGGAGTTTACAGTAACTAGAAACAGCACAGAAGAAAAAGAAAAAACAAGAAGACCAGATTTAGTAATATTTATAAACGGCATACCTATAGCAGTAATAGAATTAAAAAAAGGAAGCGTAAACTCAAAAAATGCTATAGAGCAGATGGTGAGAAATCAGGAAGAAAAAGAAATAAGACAATTATTTAAATTCAGCCAATTACTAATATGTGCTAATGATGATATGGTTAAATACGGCACAGCAGGAACTCCGGTAAAATTGTATAATGTTTGGAAAGATAAAGAAAATAATGATAATAAAAGAGATAAAACAGGCAGAAAAGAAGAAAGCAAAGTGATGAAAGCATTAAAAAAAATAGTGAAAGACAGAGTGATAAATGAAATAGACATAACATTATATTCATTATTTGAAAAAGAAAGATTATTCGATATACTAGAATATTTCATCATATTTGACGGTACGGTAAAAAAAGTTACAAGATACAATCAATACTTCGCCATTAAAAAAACTATGGATAGAATAAAAAATATAAGTCAAGGAAAAAGACAAGGCGGAGTAATATGGCATACTCAGGGAAGCGGCAAAAGTCTTACAATGTCTATGCTTACAAAAATAATATCAAGAAAAATAAAAAACTCCAAAATAGTAGTAGTAACCGACAGAGTAGATTTAGACGAGCAAATTCACAGCACTTTCAAAAATACAGATATAGAGGTTGAAAGAGCAACAACAGGGGCAAACTTAATCAAATTGATAGAAAGCGGTAAAAGCGTAATAACAACAGTAATCAATAAATTTGAAAAAGTATTCGATAAAAAAGTGGTAATGGATTCGGCAGATATTTTTATACTAGTAGATGAAAGCCATAGAACGCAGTACGGAGATTTTGCTATGAAGATGAGAAAAGTTTTTCCTAATGCATGTTATTTAGGCTTTACAGGAACCCCTTTATACAAATCCGAAAAAAGTACAGCAGAGAAATTCGGAGGCTTTATAGATTCATACACTATAAGAGATGCATTAGAAGATAAAGTAATAGTTCCGCTGTACTATGAAAGCAGATTGATAAATCAGAAAATATACGATAAAAAAGGCTTAGATTACAGATTCGATTTAATTACAAAAGATTTAACAGATAAAGAAAAAGAAGATTTACAAAAGAAAAATCTAAGCGAAAATGTGATACTTGAAAGCGAACAGCGATTAATAGTATTAGCCGATGATATAGCAAAACATTATAAAACTAATTTAGCAAATACAGAGTTTAATGCTATGCTTGCAGTAGAAAGCAAATATGAGGCTATGAAGATGAAGGAAATATTTGATGCTTATCATAGCCTTGAAACAGCAGTGGTTATATCTTCGCAAAATGATGAAGGGGCAGACAGTGATGAATACAAAAAAAATAACGGCTCAGAAAAAAAACAGTATGTAGCAGAAAAATGGAAAAAATTATACAGCAAATACTCAAATGATGAAAATAAATATACAGAAGAAATAATAAAAAGTTTTAAAAAAGGCACTATAGATATAATAATAGTAGTAGATAAACTTCTTACAGGTTTCGATGCTCCAAAGGCTCAGGTTTTATATATAGATAAAAAATTAAAAGATCATGGACTTCTTCAGGCTATAGCAAGAGTAAACAGAGCATATTCGGGAAAAGATAATGGAATATTAATAGACTATAGAGGACTTCTAGCCAACTTGGATAATGCTTTAAATGCCTATGATAAATTAGCCAATTATGATCCTAAAGATATTGAAGATGTTGTATTCGATATAAAAGAAAAAATCGAAGAGTTTAAAAATGCTTATGAAGATTTAGTACAGTTCTTGCCTGAACTTACTTTAGAAAAAGCTTATGAGATATGTCCTCCGCTTCTAAGCGATGAAGAGAAAAGAAAAAAATTCTACGGATTATTTTTAAACTATTCAAAACTTTTAAATATATGTCAGTTCAGCGATCATTTTATAGATAGTTTTAAATATGAAGAAATTGAAAAATATAAAAAATTATTTAAAACTTGTATTGAGATTAGAAATCGTTTGAGAATTACCCATCATGAAGCGGTAGATTTTAAAGAATATGAATCTAAAATGCAGAAGTTATACGATGAGTTTGTAGGTACTGATAATAATGTAAAAGTATTAAATGAAATACCAAGCATATTTGATGCCAACTTTGAAAAAGAAATAGATTATTTAAATGAATCAAAAGCAGATGCCATAATAAATGCTGCAAACAGTGTTATAAAAGAAAAAATGGATGAAAACCCTGAAATGTATAGAAAACTTTCAGAGAAAATATTTGATATAATAGAAAAATACAAGAATAACAGAATAAATGAGCAGGAAAAACTTTTAGAGGCAATGGAAGTAGCATCAACAATAAGAGGCGAAAATGAAAAAGAAAATCTTAAATATGATGAGCGTATAAGAGATAATAAATGTGCAAGATCCATATATGATAACTCTAAAAAATATATAGATAATGATAATACATTAATAGACTTTTCTTTATTTGTTGATAAATTATTTAAATCTAACAGCGGTATGCCTAATTGGCAGAATATACAATCTATAAGAAATAATATAGAAGGAGATATAGATATAAAATTATATGAACTTGGTAAAGAAAGCGAGGATAAAAAAATATTAAGTATAAGTAATGAAGAGATGAAGGAATTTTTAAAAATGCTGGTGAAGATAGGTTTAAATATATATGCAAACTACAAGTGAAATAATAATAGAATATAAAAAAATAAAAAATATTTATATAAGAGTAAAGCCCGATTTAAATATATATGTTACTGCTCCAAAAAGAGCTTCTAAAAAATACATATATGAACTTATAGAAAAAAGAAGAGAATGGATAGAAGAGAGAAAGGAAGCTATAAAAAAGAAAAACAGCTTTGATATAAGTAAAAAGGAACTTGCAAGCGGCAATGAAGTATATTATCTTGGTAAAAGCTATATGCTTAAAGTATTAAAATGCAATAAAGAAAATATAATTCTTGCCGGCAGAATGATGTATATGTATGTAAATATAAAAGATAAAGAGGAATACAAAAATAGTGATATAAGAAAAAAACATATTCTTCTTGATACATGGTACAAAAAAGAAGCATTAAAGCTATTTGATTCACTTATAAAAAAATACTCTGCTATGATGAACTTAGAAATTAATACATTCACAGTAAAAAAATTAAAAAGCAAATGGGGTTCATGCGATATAAATAAAAAACATCTTACATTTAATTTGGAACTTATGAAATATCCGATTTCTGCTATAGAATATATTGTGCTTCATGAATTATCACATCTTCTGCAGGCTAATCATAGTAAAAAATTTTATAATATAGTAAGTTTGTATATGCCGGAATGGAAAAAGGAAAAGAAGATTTTGGATACATTTTTTACTAATTTATAATTTAAAGAAGTTGAAAAAAATATAAATTACTCTATACTAAAAAAGCTTTTTAATTTCATAATACAAAATTAATAATAGAGGTAAAAATAATGGATTATAATGAAAAGTTATATAATGTATTTTCCAGCGGAGAGCAGAGATTAGAATCATGGATGGCGGCTGTATTTACTAAAGAATATGATCATAATATGACAGTTGAAGAGTTCAGAGATATATTATCAGAATCTGATGAATATATGGTATTAGAATTCAATGAAATAGAAAAATCCAATTTTATAAGAGATAAATCTAAATGGGAAGTATCGGTTAAGCTGCAGTATTTGCCTATGGTTATAGATGAAATGGAAGAAATGGACGAAGACGGATGCGGTGATGGTTCCTGCGGATGCGGGCATAATCATGATGAAGAAGAACACTCCTGCGGATGCGGACATAATCATGACGATGAAGAGCATTCCTGCGGATGCGGACACAATCATGACGAAGAAGAAAATAATGATGAGCTTAGTTTTTATGCGGCATTAGTAGATGCTTCAAGTGTTACTGAAAATGTACCTGAAATATTTTCTGTAAATACAGTAAGAGAAGATGATTATAATGAAGCATGTCAATGTAAATATGCAGTACATGTGTCCACAACATTTGATAATCATCCTCTTACCGACTATCAAAGACAATTAAAATTATTAGACAGTTTAGTTCCGGAATGTTCTATATTTTTAGACATGTCATGCTATACAGCACATTCAGGAGATTGGCTTTCTTATACATCAACTTTTGCATTACCTCCTTCTTTAGATTATCTATATACTATACATGCAGTTTATGATGATGATAAAGACCCTAATAAAGTAGAATATTGGTTTCATACGCATGGACTTTACAGAGTAGGTTCTATAGAATTAGAAATAGTAGGAGTTGAAGATTCAAATGCATCTTATGGTGCATTACTTAATACTTGTGCAAAAATGTTTATAGAAAGGGGAGTTCCTGAAGCTGGATTTAAATTTAATCCTGCATATAACACTTATGTATGCTGGTTTCCTTGGCAGGAGGCTTTGAAGAAATTAAATATTGCTGATGATATTACAGGAAGTGCTAAAGACAGAAATGACGGAGTGCATAATACGCCTTCGGGTATTTTGCTTGCTGTAGATGCTGAAGGCAATTATCATTCGCTTGATTATTATAAAAATGAGCTTACAGATAATCCCATGTTTATGATGAGTTATTTTGAAACTTCGCTAATGAGAGAGGCTGCTTTTGAAAAATTAGAGTATTTCTTGGAATTATTGAATAAGAGTAAAGGTGATGATAAAATTTCTTTCTTAGTGAAATTAGGATACGGGGAGACAGAAGAAAACCCTAATGACTTAGAGCATTTATGGTTTGATGTGCATGACTTCACCAATGAAGGATATTTCGATGCTACTTTAATAAATGAACCTTATAAAGATTTAGGTATGCATGAAGGCGATAGAGGAATGCATAGTATAGAAAGACTCACCGATTGGGAAATATATACAGAAGAAAATAACTATAATTCAAGAAATATATACCTATTATTTCAAGAAGAATAATATTATTAAAAATTGCGGGCATATAATAAATTTAGTAATTATTATATATAATCAGCCTGCAATTTTTGTTAGTAAATAAATTAAAATGATCTATATTTATAAAACCTATATTAATAAATCTAATTATCAAACAATTTTTATATATTATTTCTTTATTAAGCACTATAACAGCTTATCTTTGATAATTTAACACTAAAATATTGTAAATAATATCAATACTGCAGTTAAAATTACAAAAATAGTTATTATTAGCTATAGATTTTTTTATATTTTTCATTAAACTTTTATAATAAGAGTTCTATCTTAAGTACATTACATTAAAACGGAGAAAAGTATGGAAAGAGCATATATAAAAAACATAGCTTACTATGTACCTGAAAGAATATTAGATAATAAATATTTTGAAAGTATATTAGACACTAACAATGAATGGATAATAACTCGTACAGGAATAGAAACAAGACATATGGCAAGAGCAGATGAAACTATTTTTGAAATGGGTTTGAATGCGGTTAGAAACTTAGAAAAAAAAGGTGTTGATTTGCAAGAGGTTGATGCAATATTGGTACCTACTGTAACAAAAGATTATATATTCCCTTCTATGGCAGGACAATTGCAAAAAACATTGGGATTAAAACACTGCTTTGCTACGGATATATCTGCTGCTTGCTCTGGATATATATATGCATTGAACACAGCTACTGCATTAATAGAAAGCGGACAATGTAAAAATGTACTTATAGTTTCAAGCGAAAAACTTACTAAAGATATTAATTGGAAAGACAGAGGAACTGCTATTTTATTCGGAGATGCTGCTACTGCTTCATTAATAACAGCAAGAAATGACGGTAAAGGCATAATAGGAATGCATATGCAAAGCGAGCCGGATATGAGTATTGTACTTAATGGGGGAAGTGTTTGTCCTATAAGAGCCGATGATATAGAGGCGCCTGAATTCAAGATATATATGGAAGGATCTGAAACTTTTAAAAGAGCTGTTACTGAGTTTTCTAATAGCATAGATAAAGTTTTGGCAGATTCCGGAAAACAATTAAGCGATGTTAAATATTTTGTACCTCATCAGGCTAATTTGAGAATTATGCAGGCTGTTGCTAAAAGAATAGGTCTTCCTATGGAAAAAGTAAGTGTTGTATTAAACAAATTTGGAAACTGTTCTTCTGCAAGTATAGGATTGGCTCTAACTGACGCTTTAGATAATAATAAAATTAATGACGGAGATTTAGTTCTTCTTACAGGATTCGGCGGCGGATTTACTTGGGGGTCTACTTTAATGATTTGGTAATAAATAAATATTTCAACCATTGACAGGTAATAATTTACATAATATTCATTTTTTTATTACTGCTAAATTTTTTATATATAATAGTAAAACTTGCAAAAACAGCTAATGAATGAAATAAATCAATCATTAGCTGTTTAATTTTTATTTTGATAATAAATTATATTTTCTATTCAAGTCCGTATATTTTCAAAAACTCACTTAATATAGTATGCATAATTATTCTTTTTTTGTCATAATCCAAATTTCTTGTAAGCTCTATTCCAAAAGATTCTATATTCTTTTTAGCCGCATAATAAGTAATAGTTGTAGGCATAGGGTAATACATTTGTTTAAATTTAAACTTCATAGGTTCTATCCTTGAGTTTATGTTATTCAATACTTTTACAACTTTGTCATCTAATTTTCTGCTGTCATATATTATAGAATCCCCAAAAAATTCTTTGAATCCGTTTCCCTCATGAAGAGTAAGTACAACATCTATATCATATTCATCAAGCATATTCATATACTCTTTGGCTAATTTATCAGTGTCGGTTCTGCTTATATTTTTATCAAAGAATCTATTATTAATATCCTGTCCTTCTATTGCTCTGGTATTTTTTCTATATGCTTCAGGTACAGCAATAGGCACTATAGTGAGACTTCCTTTTTTTATAGGCATATTGATTCTTTCCATAGCAACATCAGTACCAACTCTTTCGCTTCCATGAGGCACTATTAAAAATATATTAGGTCCTTTTTCCGGGTGAACCACTCTGTATATAGTATTTTCGTTCTTAGTACCTTCCATTATCTTAAAATTGTATCTGTCTATATCTTCATTTAAATGGCTTGCTACTTCGCTTTCTAATTGTCTTGATACATTTTCAATTAGGGCTTTTTCATTTTCTGTAGTTCTGTAAGGTCCGTTAAGCATTGGTATTATAGATGTTTTATGATTAGGTTCTAAAAAATAGCTTACTCCTAAAGAAGTCTCAGGAGTAATTTTTACAGCATTATTATATGTTATAACGGATACTTCATCATCATAAGATACTACAGCAAAAGATTTTCCTTTGAAATTATATCCTTTGCTGTCTTTTGTTAAAGTCATTTGAATATCATCATTATGTTTGCTTTTTACATAAATATATCCTGAATCCAAAGTGAATTTATTATCCTCATAAGTGAGCTTTGAACTAGGCATAAGTATGATTGATTTCTCTCCGTTATCGATTACTAAATAAGATTCCTCTTTTGTAGATATAGAGAAATAATCAGTGGGAAAACTTTTTTTTATATCCATATCAGCATGCTCTTCATTAACTATTACAGATGCTTCGCCTTGTCTGGATATAATTTTAAAATTATTAGCCGATAATACAGAACTAAGTATTATTGTTAGTATTATTATATATTTGCTCATCATTAAAACCATTAAATAAAAATATCGTTTTAATTGTCGCAAAAAAATAAAAATGCTTTAAATAAAATTTTATTTAAAGCATCTTATATAAATTTATGGTAACGAGAATAGAATTAATCTGCTTTTGAATATAGGATATCGCCAGGAGATATTACGGTTACTGTTTTATTATATTTTGCTGAAATAGGAACTCCGTCATCTCTTAATGTTATATCAAGTATGTAATTATAGTCAATATATTCAAAATATATGCTAGGCAATATGCTCACATCCTGAGAATTATATGTATTTATAGATATGCCTGAATATAAAAGTCCAAGTATTATAGTATATCCGTAAAATCCTGATCCTTTGGATAAATCAAAGAATTTTGAAGGTATTTTAAGTTTTTGAATATCATTTTCATAATATGTTACAAAATCTCCTTGTACATCTACAGTTCTTTTTAAACCATTATCTGTTCTGCTTCTTTTTCCCCAATATCCTTGAGCTATTCCCTCTTTATCACCCGGAGCCTTATCAATAATTCCGGCTATTATATCTGAACTTCTTTTATTTCTTATATATACATATCCTACAGTTTCATATTCATCTGTAGGAAATTGAATCTCTCCAACCCAATCTGAAGAACTTACTATATATCCGAAATATCTATCATAATATTTATTTTTGTTTTCATCTGCAATACTATAAATATTATCTTTAGTAAAATTTACTTTTGTTGTTTTATTTGATACAATTAAACCGCTTATTCCTCCATTTTCTATAACAACATCAACTGCATTATTTCCTGTTTCATCGGCATTAAAAAATTTCCAAGCGGCATCATATTTAGAGTCTACACCCTTAACTGTATACTCGCTGCTTTCTTTAGTAATAGGTGATGTTGAATTATTGGTATTTTTACCGCAGCTTATAATTAGCAAAAATAATATAATTGTAAAAGTTAAATAGATTGTTTTTTTTATCATGTTATATCCTTTATAAAAAATTTACTATTATGTAACATGTTTTTACATAAGAATAATTACTAAATAGTAATTCAATAATAAATATAATAAAAATTATCAATTTATTTATAACTTTTTTAGAAAATGTATGAAAAAATTATATATTATGATATAAAACTCACTTAATATATATATAATGAATACATATAATTGACAATTAATAAAAATAAATATATTATAAAAATATGAAACTTGTTATTGAATAAAGCTCCGGCAATATTTAATCATTATTGTTGGAGCATACTAAAAAACAGTATGCTATAGTTCTTTATAGCCATTAAAAATTATAAAGTTTTTAATGTGTTTTTTATTATTTATTTAATTTATTCAAAGGAAAGTTTCATGTATTTAATAAAATTTTCATTTATTTTATTCATTTCAAATATATTACAATATTTATACAGCATTACAGATATAATATTTATTTCTCATTTGCTTGGAGAAAATGGAGTTGTAGCATTAGGAAACTGTGCTTCTATAATGTTTATAATAACTTCTATATCTTTAGGTTTATCAATAGGAGGATCTGTTATAATATCAAAGTATAAAGGTGCTGATGATAATACAAGATATAAGCAGGCAATAGGAAGTTTATTATTTTTATCTTCATCAGCAGCTTTAATCATTTCAATAATAGGATTAATATTTTCAAAGAAGATATTATTATTTATGAATATTCCTAAAGAATCATTTAATTATGCTGATGATTATATAAAAATAATTTTTTTAGGGATATTTTTTATATTTCTATATGCTTCTCTATCAGCTGTAATAAAATCAAGCGGAAAAGAAAAAGTATCATTATATTTTATGATAATTGCTGCATTACTAAATTTTATACTAAATTTTTTATTTTGTTATATTTTGAAATTATCTGTAAAAGGTGCAGCATTAGCTACTGTAACATCTCAGGCTGTTTCATTTTTACTGTCTTTATATTATATAAGAAAATTATTAACTTTTAATTTTGATATCAAAATAATAAAGGAATTAATATTTATTTCTTTGCCTTGCATATTTCAAATTCTTATAATAAATATATCATATTTTTTTGTTAATATAATGATGAACAAATATGACAGTATTACAGGATTTACAATAGGCTTAAAAATAAATACTTTTATAGGTATGATTTCTTGGTCTATAGGAGAGGCTTTAAGTATAATTGTTTCAAATAGTATAGGAAAAAAAGATTATATCAAAATAAAAAGCACGGTTCATTTTGCTATATTATTTAATATATCTGCTGCAGTAATAGCAATAATATTTATACATATATTCCTTAAAAATATAATAGGTATATTCTACAGCGGAGATGATAAAGTTATTAATGATATTATTTTCTATATAAAAATATGTGCTTCATTTAATGGTATTACTTATGCTTTAATGTATGTATTCGATAGTTTTTTAATAGGCATTCAAAAATCATATTTGGCTTTTATTAATTCATTTATAGATTCTATAATATTTAAAATAATAATATCAAAAATCTTAGAAATATACATAGGATATTTAGGAATATATATTGCTATGGCATTATCAAGCACTGTACCTGCTCTAATAGGTATAATTTATTTCTATATTTTTAAAAAAAAGTATAGAAGTAATTGAATTATTTTTATATTTTTATATTATTTTTATAAAAATATAATTGGAGTTCTGTATGTTAAAAGACATAAGAAGTAAACTGCTTATTATAATATTAATAAGTTTGATTATAGGTGCTGTATTAGGTATAATAGTTTCATCTTCTGCATCAGAAGCTGCAATAGCAAAATTAATATCAATAGCAGATCCTATTGGTAATTTATTTGTAAGATTATTGAAGATGATAGTGATGCCTGTAATCATTTTTACACTTATAAGCGGAGTTGCAAGTATATCGCCTAAACATTTGGGAGTTGTTGGAATAGCAATATTGGCATTTTATATGATAACTTCTATATTTGCCTCTATATTAGGTTTAGCAGTAGGAAATATATTTAATCCCGGAGTAGGGTTAAAATTAGATGATGCTATGGCGGTTACAAAAGAGTTGGTAAAGCCAAATTTAGTTGATACATTGCTTGCTATAGTACCTACAAATCCTTTTGCTTCATTTTCTAAAGGTGATGGAGATGTTCTTCCTACAATACTATTTTCTATTTTCTTCGGTATATCATTAGCATTTTGTAGGGACAATGAAAAAACAAGAGAAAGTGCTGAAATAGTATATAAGTTCTTTGAAGGATGTACGCAAATTATTATAAAAATTGTAGGCTGGATAATGTTCTATGCTCCTATAGGGGTTTTAGCATTAATATTTTCTGTATTTGTTAAAAATGGCTCTCAGGCTTTCGGACAATTATTAAAAGTTACATCTACTGTTTATATAGGACTTATATTACAGTTAATTGTAGTTTATACTATAATAAATATTATATTCGGATTAAATCCTATAAAATTCTTAAAATATATTTCAGAAGCCTGCTTTACAGCTTTTGTTACTCGTTCTTCAAGCGGAACTCTTCCTATATCTATGAAGATTGCTGATGAAAAAATGGGAATACAAAAAGGAGTTTATAGCTTTACTTTACCTTTAGGTGCTACTATTAATATGGACGGTACTACAATATATTTAGGTATTTGTGCAATATTTATTGCTAATGCCACAGGTCACTTTTTAAATTTATCTTCTGAACTTAGGATAGTAGCTGTATCCGTATTAGCTTCTATAGGAACTGCTGGGGTACCGGGAGCCGGTTCTATAATGTTATTAATGGTTCTTAATTCTATAGGGCTTAGTATTGACAGTAATCCTAATATTGCCGCTGCATACGGAATGATACTTGGTATAGATGCTTTATTAGATATGGGAAGAACGGCATTAAATATATCTGGTGATTTATGCGGTACAGCTGTTGTAGCAAAAATTACAAAGCAAATGGATATGAGTAAGTGGAGCGGAAAGTGTAATTAAATTTAAAAACCTAATTACATACCCCGCCCTTTAGATTTTAGAATTCTATTTACAACTGATAAATATATTTAAATTTAAAGTTTAAATTATAAAAGCACACCCGCCCTAGCTGTGTTTAAATTTAAAATTTGTTTAACGCACGGTGAATGCATTTTAATATATTATTTAAATTGTTATTTAAATATTTTTATATTTGAAATTTTATTTACCGTGCGTAAATATAAAAATAATAAAATATATTTTAATTAACTATAGCCTCTTTAAATCTGAAATCTATTTATTATAAATAAAAATTGCTTCGCTAAAAATATATTTATACTAAAGTATAAATATGCTACGCAATTTTTATAAAGTATATTAAACATTAAATAAATAGATAAAATATATTAATTAACTATAGCCTCTTTAAATCTGAAATCTATTCTGTGAGTTTGATTATCCTGATTCTGCAATGTCTTTAATATAGCAGCCAAATCTACAAATTTATCAGTTTTTACATACTTTTCCAATATCACCTGCACCTGATATCCTCTAGGATAAAGTATCAAATCATCTCCATAGGCATTAATCTCTGATATAAGATTATATATTTCATTATGATTAGTTTTCAAATCATATATAACAGATGAAAGATATTTTGAATAATCATTTTCTACAATTTTATTTGTAGGATTGATACTTAGCCCTGTTATATATGGAACATCATAATTGTGAATAATATTATCTTTGAGAATATATCCGTCATCTGTGATTTCATATATTCCGCTGCTGGATTCTAATAAAAATAATGTTCCTCTTTCTATTACATTTATAATAAGTAAATCAGGAAAAGAAATTTTTATGCTTTCCACTTGAAGTCTATGATTATTTTCTATATCAGACTTTATTTCTTTTTTTGGTACATTAAAAATACTTACATTATTGTACTTTGATAATCCCGCTTCTTCCATTATATCTATAGCATTTAAAATTTCTAATCCCCGTATTTCCACTCTTAATATTCTAGCTTTATTTATAATCACAACAAGAAATAATATTATAACAGCCGAAACAAAAAAGATAATTATTTTTTTTATTATATTTTTCTGTTTATCGCTAAGTTTATTTTTTTTAAGCTTTTTTCTAAGTTTATTATCTTTAAAATCTTTCATTATAATATCATCTTTTAATGTTTAATTATAAATTATTAATTAACAGAACATCCTGCATCGAAACCTTTTTCTGTAGTCATAAGAGAAAGGGTTTCTCCATTATCAGCCAAAAGAAGCATACCATGAGATGTAACTCCTCTGAATTTTTTAGGCTTCAAATTGGCCAAATAAAGTACAGTTTTACCAACCATTTCCTCAGGCTTATAATATTCTGCTATAGAAGAAACAACTACTCTCTGTTCACCGCCTCCAATATCGAGTACAAATTTTAAAAGCTTATCAGCATTTTCTACTTTTTCAGCCACTAGTATTTTAGCAGTTAATAATTCTAATTTTTCAAAATCTTCTTTTTCTATATTAGGTTTATGCTTATCTTCTTTAGGAGGATTAACCTGTTTTTTATTATCTTCCATACTTGCACCTATTTCTTTTTCTATGTCATATCTATTGAATAAAGGCTCACCTTTTTCAATTTTTATTCCTGATTTTAAAGATCCCCATTGCTTAGCACTTTCCAAAGAAACACTGTCTCCAAGTCCTAATCTATTAAACACTTTTTTAGGTGTTTCTATAAAGAATATCTGTAAATAAGCTGTTACTATATAGTATACTTGGAAAGAAATATACATCACATTAGCAAGATGTTCTCTTTTACTTTCATCTTTAGCCAAATTCCAAGGTGCACTCTCTTCAACATATTTATTAGTAGTTCTAATCACTTCCCAAATATAAGCTAAAGCCTCATGAAATTTAAAACTATCTAAAGCAGATTCTACATTAGCATCAAGAGTAAGAACCATTTTTTTAAGTTCTTTTTCTCTATCGCCGTAAACACTCTCTGATTCATTAGGAAGAACACCATCAAAATATTTTCCAAGCATAGTAGTTATTCTATGCCATAAATTACCGTAATCATTAGCCAAGTCGCTGTTTATTCTCTTTAAGAAAAGCTCCTGAGAATAATATCCGTCAGAACCGAAATTAATCTCTCTCATAAGGAAATATCTTAAAGAATCAACTCCGTATTTATCTATTAAAGTATTAGGATCAACTACATTTCCCCTGCTTTTACTCATCTTTTTTCCATCATCAAAAAGCACCCAGCCATGACCGAATACTTTTTTAGGAAGCGGTATATCAAGCATTTTAAGCATTATAGGCCATATAATAGCATGAAAACGGACAATTTCCTTTCCTACAAAATGCACATCAGCAGGCCAATATTTTTTATATAATTCATCTTGTCCCTCTTCAGGATATCCTAAAGCTGTTATATAATTAGCTAAAGCATCAATCCATACATATATACTATGCTCGCTGTCAACAGGACAAGGTATTCCCCATTGCAATCCCTTACGGCTTACTGCTAAATCCTCTAAGCCCGGAAGTAAAAAGTTTTTAAGCATTTCATTTTGTCTTTCTTTAGGCTCTAAAAATTCAGGGTGCTCTTTATAATAATCTATTAACCATTGTCCGTATTCTGAAAGTTTAAGATAGTAGCATTCTTCTTCTTTATATTCTAATTCTTTTTCACAATCCGGACAGTAAAACTTTCCGTCATCTTTTTTCACTACCTGACTTTCAGTAAAAAATGCTTCGTCGCTTACGCAATAAAGTCCTTTATAAGCACCTTTATAAATATATCCTTTATCATAAAGAATTTTAAATATTTTCTGAACTCTTCTTTCATGATAGTCATCAGTAGTTCTTATATAATGACTGTAATCAATATGAAGTCTTTTCCATAACTCTTTAGTGGCATTAACAATATTATCAACATAAGCCTTAGGAGTAGTTCCTGCTGCTTCTGCTTTTCTTGCGATTTTCTCACCATGCTCATCAGTACCTGTTAGAAAATAAACATCATATCCCATTATCTTCTTATATCTAGCCATAGTATCTGTAGCTATAGTGCAGTAGCAATGCCCTATATGAAGATAATCTGAAGGATAATATATCGGAGTTGTAATATAAAACTTTTTATCTGTCATCTGTATGCCTCCATGTCAGGTTATGTATCTTTAATATTTTAAAAACAAATCAATTATACTAAAATTAATGTTTTTTGTAAAGCTAAAAAATTAATATAGTATTTCATTATTATTTATGTTTAAACTTATAATCAAGTTATTTTGCTTTGAAGAGAAAATATGTATATATAAGGTGAATGTTTTGCCAATTGTTTTATAAAAATACATAAGTTTGACTTATTTAAAATAAAATGGTATAATTTATATGAGTTTATTAAGGTTTAAGTATTATGTCTCATCAAGCATCAAGCATCAAGCATCAAGCATCAAGCATCAAGCATCAAGCATCAAGCATCAAGCATCAAGCATCAAGCATCAAGCATCAAGCATCAAGCATCAAGCATCAAGCATCAAGCATCAAGCATCAAGCATCAAGCATCAAGCATCAAATATTATTATATTCATATCGTTATTGCATAAAATAATATTCATAAAAATCTATTTTTTTAATAATAATTCTAATAAAAAAATATCTGCGTCATTTTTTGACACACAACTAATTTATACTTAAGAAAAAATATATTTATTTTAGGGAGAATAATTTTATGAAAAAAAGATATTCTATAAGATTTAAAATGCCTTTAATTATAAGTATAATAACTACAATATTTCTAATCATTACAATAACTATATTATCTTACAGGTCATTTTTAGGCGTTAGTAAAACAACTTTTTCCGGATTTTCAAGCACGATAGAAGGATATAAGTCTATGATGGATTCTTGGCTTTTTGACAATAAAACTCTTATAAAAACTTATGCTATAACTCCTGCGGTAAAATTAATTATCTATTAAACAGTTACAGTACGAATGCAAATATACAATTAAATAAAACATTACAGAAATTTGAATCTATAAATAAATTTTCTTTGGATATAGGTGTAACAGATATAAATGGCATTATACTTGATAATGCCAAACATAATGAAATAGGGCAGAATATACAGGATTTAAGACCGGGTATATGGGATAGTTTTAAACAAAACAATTATGATACCGCTTACGGAAACAAAATATTAAAATACGGCGATGATAATAAATGGTCTCTTACATTGATATCCGGAGTGCGGGATGCTAATAATAACTTAATAGGCTCTATATATATTACAATAAATTGGCAGGAACTTATAAATAAATTAAAAAAATTAAAACTAGACGAAACAGGAAGACTATTTGCATTAGATAATGAAGGAATTATAGTTGCAGACACTTATGATTATATAAATGAAAACGGAGGAGCTTATTTTAAGCTGATAAAAAAAGATAATAAGCAAAGCGGAATAATTAAATATAAAAATACAAGCAGCACTTCAAGAACAGCAGTATACACAAAATTGGAAGAAATGCCTTGGACATTAACTATGTCTATGAATGATAATATCATATATAAAGAAAATATAACCATGATTAAAATAGCTATAATAGTATGTATATTATCTATTTTATTTATTAATACCTTTACTTTATCGTATATTAAAAAAACAATGTCTCCATTAGAAAGTTTAATGAAACAGGCACAAAATATATCAGAAGAACATATTGAAGTAAAAGAAATAAAAAAAGAAAGAAAAGATGAGTTTGGAATATTAGAAAAAACATTTAATATAATGAGTGAAAAATTAGCAGAAGTTATTAATGAAGTAAATGAAACATCTAAAGAAATATTAGAATCATCTCAGAATATGATGGAAAGCAGCAGCGAATTATCATCAAGAACTGAATCGCAAGCCTCTAGTTTGGAAGAAACAGCGGCAAGTGTAGAAGAGATAGTTTCTACAATACAGTCATCAACCGAAAATGCAGTAAATGGAAAAGATATGATGAATGAATCTATTAACCATATAGGAGAGGCAGCAGCAATCATTGCAGAAACTTCATCAAACATAGAGGAAGTTTATAAATCTAGTGAAAAAATAAAAGACATAACAAAAATAATAGAAGATATAGCTTTTCAAACCAATATATTAGCTTTAAATGCTTCTGTAGAGGCGGCAAGAGCAGGAGAGCAGGGGAAAGGTTTTGCGGTAGTGGCAAGCGAAGTTAGAAATCTGGCACAAACTACTCAGGCTTCAGTAAAGGATATTACCCATTTAGTAGACAATACAGCAGAGCAAATTAATAATGCCACACAAACTGCTAGGAAATCTCAGGAATTATTTGAAGAACTTCAAAATAAAGTTAAAGAAACTTCTAATTTAATGGAAAGTATATCAAATACCGCATTAGAACAGCAGTCTGGTGTTAATCAAATAAGCACAGCAATAAATAATATGGAAAGTGCAACAACTCAAAATGCTTCTTTAGCTGTTGATTTTAATAATTTATCTAAAAATCTTCTAAGCAGAGCAGAAAAACTTCAGCAAAGTATTTCATTTTTTCAATTATACAAATAATAGAAAAAAGCATAAGACATTTATGTATTAATTATTTTTGAGAGTTTGGTTTATTAGTTGAGAGAAATAAAAATATAATTGTTTATTTAATAAAAAGAGAAGCTGTAAATGCAGCTTCTCTCTTTTTATTAAAATACTATTAAACAGTCAAAGCATTATTGCCATGTGAGTCTATTGTAACTATTAACGGCATATCCTCAACCAGCATTTCTCTAATTGCCTCTGTACCTAAATCTTCAAAAGCTATAATTTTCGATTCTTTAACGCAATTAGACATATATGCAGCAGCACCTCCTATAGCTGTAAAATAACATCCTCCATATTTTACTATAGCATCTATAACTTCTTTCCCCCTTTTTCCCTTACCTATCATAGATAAAAGTCCTAGTTCTATAAGTTTAGGAGAATAAGCATCCATTCTATAACTAGTAGTAGGTCCAACGCTTCCTATAACTTCATTAGGTTTATTAGGAGAAGGCCCTGCATAAAATACTGTCTGATTTTGTAAATCAAAAGGCAGTTTTTCATTTTTATCTATCATTTCTATCAATCTCTTATGTGCTGCATCTCTAGCTGTATATATAATTCCTGTTAAACTTACCATATCTCCGGCTTTTAATACCGATAAGACTTCTTTAGTTAAAGGGGATTTAAGTTTTTTTACTTCCATAAAATCATTGCTCCTTTTTTATTTCTTATAATACCGCTTCAGAATGTCTGGTAACATGACATCCGGTACAAACACAAACAGGAAGTGCCGCTATATGAGTGGCATACATATTAATATTAACGCATAGAGCTGTTGTTTTTCCGCCGAATCCTGAAGGACCTATATTCATTTTGTTTATATTTTCAAGCAATTCTTTTTCAAGCTGAGCCAAACGAGGATCTTCATTGACGGAGCCTATCTCTCTAAGTAAAGCCCTTTTAGCTATATCAGCACATTTTTCCATAGTGCCTCCAAGTCCTATGCCTATAATCATTGGAGGACAGGCATTGGCACCTGCCATTTTTACAGTTTCATATACAAATTCTTTTACCCCTTCTATACCAGCCGAAGGAGGAAACATTTTTAATCTGCTCATATTTTCGCTTCCAAATCCCTTTGGAGCTACTACTATTTTTACTTTATCCCCTTCAACTATATTATAATGAATTATAGCAGGCGTATTATCATTAGTGTTCTTTCTTTCAATAGGATCATTTACTACAGATTTTCTTAAATATCCTCTAGTATATCCTAATGCCACCCCTTTGTTTACAGCATCTGTAAGATTTCCGCCTGTAAAATGAACATCCATTCCTATATCCATATAAACTATTGCCATTCCTGTATCCTGACATATTGGTTTGGCATTTTTTGAAGCTATTTCTGAGTTTTCTATTAAAATGTTTAAAATATTCTTTGCAAGAAGATTTTCCTCTTTTTTTTCGTTTTCAATAAAAGCATTCTTAATATCTTGGTTTAAATTAATATTCGCCTCTATACATAATTTTGATATAATATCTGTTATAGTATCAACATGTAAATCACGCATAAAATATCCTGCCTTTTTTTAATTTATGTAAAATATTAATTTTTTTTATACAATTCAAATGAAGTATAATATATAGTATATTGATAAATTATATATTTTCAATTTTTAAGAATGATAATTGATATTTTGTATAGTAAAATATATACACTTTATAATAAAAAATAAAGTATTTCGTTATATTGAATTATACCGGTTAAGAAGTTAATAAAATATTATATATTAATATAAGAGCCTTCTTTTGCAAAAGCAAGATTCAGGTCAATTTCTTCTTTTTTGAGGAAAGCCATTAATTTGCTATATATTAAATCTATTTGAGCATCTGTTCTTTCCTGATTATGATGATGAAGTATAACATAAGGTACATCAGCATCGAGTCCCACCTGAATAGCATCATTCAAAGTAGAATGTCCCCATCCTACATGTCCATTATAATATTCACTTTTTGTATATTCACCTTCTATTATAAGGACATTAGCACCTCGTACAAAGTCTATTAGTCTTGCATGGAGTAAATCAGCATTATGATTGTAATGTGAAAGGGAAGGATGCTGTGCATGCAGACGCTTTTTATAAGGCTCATGATCTGTAAGATATACAACAGTTTTATTTCCTGAGGTTATTTTATATGAAAGTGTATGGCAAGGATGATTAACCCATAAACCTTCTATAGTCATATTTCCGAATGTTATTTTTTTTCCCTCATAAAATGCTTCAAATTTAAGATCAGCGGCAAACTGCTCCAAATTAACAGGGAAATAATCTTTAGCTAGTATATTATTTATAGTATCATACATTTCTGTATAAGAATCTTTAGGACCGTATATTGTAAAGCTGTATTTATCAGAGAAAAATGGGGCAAAGAAAGGTATGCCTATTATGTGATCCCAATGGAAATGAGTTAATAATATTATGCTTTCAGTCTTTTCGGATTTTAAAGCATAATAACTTGCATTTTTAAGCCCGCTTCCGGCATCTAATATTATATAAGTGCCGTCATCATCTACAACTTGAATGCAAGATGTATTTCCGCCATATACACTAAAACTGCTACCTGGGGTTGGTATAGATCCTCTGCTGCCAAGAAATCTTACTTTCACAAATAAACCTTAAATTATTATTATATTATATATCATAATACAATAATAAAAAAAAATCAATCTAATTTAATTTTAAAAAACTATACAATTTTTATATAGTTGTATTATTACAGCATAAAGTTTATAATAAATATACAATTATATAAAAGGTAATTAAAATATATGAGTATATTAAAAATAATATCTTGGAATGTAAACGGAATAAGAGCAGCATACAAAAAAGGTCTGGTAGATTTTATAAAAAAAGAAAATCCGGATATAATATGTCTTCAGGAAACTAAGGCATTTGAAGAACAGCTGCCTGAAGATTTGAGAAATATAGAAGGTTATGAACTTTTTATTAATCCTGCTGATCCTGAAATAAAAAAAGGATACAGCGGAGTTGCTATATATACTAAATTAAAACCAAATAAAGAAATAAAAAACAAATTAGGAAGTAAATTCTCAGACAGAGAGGGAAGAATATTATCATTGGAATTTGATGATTTTACTATATTTAATGTGTATTTCCCAAACGGCGGTAAATCTGAAGAGCATTTTCAATATAAACTTTCTTTCTATGATGAAATCACAAAACATTTAAGTAAGCTCAAAAAAAATACAAATATAATATTATGCGGAGATATGAATATTGCACATGAGGCTATAGATTTGGCAAGACCAAAAGAAAATGAAAAGAGTATAGGTTTCTTACCAGAGGAACGCGAAAAAATAACAGAATTTTTAAATAAGGGTTTTACAGATACATTTAGAATGTTTGTAAAAGATGGCGGACATTACAGCTGGTGGGATATGAAAACCAGATCAAGAGAAAAAAATGTGGGTTGGAGAATAGATTATTTCTTTGTTAACAATGAAATAGCTCCTAATATAAAAAGAGCGGATATATTAACTGATGTTATGGGAAGCGATCATTGTCCTATACTTATTGAATGGGATAAACAATAAAAACTGTAAATTAAAAAATTACTTGATTTTTTAAGGTTTTATAATATATTAAAAATTATTAAATATGGTTCTATTTTCATCTTATTAAAGGAGTTTGCATGGTTCGTACAATTATTGAGGATAAAACGGCTATAATAAATATAGAAAAAAATATAATATCTGAGAATGTAGATATACTAGAAGAAAAATTGAATTATATAAAAAATGCAGATATTTCTAATTTGATATTTGATTTCCATAATATAGAGTATATGTGTTCTTCTGCATTAGGGTTGATTGCATTAGCTTTAAGGGTATCTTCAGAAAATGGAGGGGTTGTTTATTTTTGTTCTCTAAGCAAACAGTTAAAATCATTATTTGAAGCTACTAAATTTTTAACCATTGTAAAAACTGCTGATAATATAGATGAAGCCTTAAAAAATATTAAATAATATAAACAGGATATATATGTTAATAGAAACAATTAGATTCATATACTATTTATTAATGCAAACTCTAAGACTTTATTCTTTTATATGGTTTGTATGGATTATATTAAGTTGGCTTCAGGCTTTCGGAGCTATGCATTTAGACTATTATAATCCTATAGTGAACTTTTTTTATAAAATAACTGACGGAGTTATAGATAAAATATTCGGAGGAAGAAGGCTTATTGTAGGTATTCTTGATTTATCTCCATTAGTATTTCTTTTGGTACTTCAGTTAGCTGCTCCTATTGTACTCAGAGTAGTATTTCAGTTTTTGCTAAATCTAGCAGTTAGGATATAGAGCATATTATGAGTTCTTTAGATGATATAAGTAAATATATTGATGATGGTGATTATAGAAAAGCCATAGAAGAATTGGATATTATTATATCGAGAGAACCGGATAATGCCAGAGCTTTTTATATGAGAGGAAAATCAGCATTCATAGAGCTTCAGAACGAAGAGTTTGATAGAAATAAATATGATGCTAGAAGGGCTTTGATATATTCTACTATAGAATATGATCTTAATAAATCAATAGATATAGACCCTAATATAACAGATGCATATAGAGGATTAATGTATCTTAACAGAGATTTGAAAAATATTGATAAAGAAAGAGAATATGCTCAGATACTTTTTGAAAAAGACAATAATGCTTATGATGCCTTGTTAATACTTGCAAGCAGCTATTTAAATAATGGAGAAAATGAAGCAGATTTCTATCAGGCTATAGGATATTATGATGATTTTATCAGAAAGGTAAAACCTGAAAAAAGTAAAGTGGCAAGATTTGAAAGAGGGCTTTGCTATTATAATCTTAATATACTTACAAAAGCTGATATAGAGGCTAATAAACTTATTTATGATTTTCCTTTTTATGATGATGCCTATTTTCTTAAAGGTATAATACTTGCAAAAAATGGCATAAAATCTGAGTTTTATGATGATGCTATATTCTTTTTAGACAGGGCAATAGAATTAAATGCTGATAATTTTAATGCTATATATGAAAGAGCAGAATGGTATTTTAATAAAGAAAATTATAGAAAAGCGATAGAAAATTATAATGAACTTTTAAAACATAATAATAAATATAGATTAGATGCTTTACTTGGTAAAATTCAGGCACTGCATGATTTAATTATAGAAAATGATGATAAAAATTATCCGGATAGTCAGGAAGAAGGAAAAGATTTAGCAGAAGTTTTTTATTTATTAGATAAAGTGATAGATGTAATAGGGATAAATAGTCTTCAGTACAGATACTATAGAGGAAATTTATATGCTTATCAGGGTGAAATAAAAAAGGCTATAGCAGAGTTTAAAAAAATACTCAATGAAAATAAAGAAGCATGGATTTATGAAAAAATTGCAGAATTATATCATAATTATGCTAAAAATGATGATGACTATAAAGAGGCTTTAAAATACTTATCTCATATAGATAAAATAGAATATAAATACTCTACATATTATCTATCTATATTTTCAAATTATGAAATAAAAAATTATGAGGCAGCAGCTCAATTATGTAAAGAGTTTTTTGAATATGTGAATGATAATGATGATGAGATATATTATATAAGATTTATATATGCTCATTCTTTGCAAATGATAGGCTCTAATGATTATAAATTAATACTAGATAATTTTAAGTTATGTTTAAATAGTAATCTTGATAAAGCTACTATATACAGATCTATAGCAAAGATAATGCTTTATAATATGCCTAATGAATATATTAATGAAGGCATATATATGTTAAAAAAAGCTTTGGAATTAAATGATGCTATATCATATCATATATATGCTAAAGAATTATTTTATGGTGATATTATTACTCCCTATCCGGAATTAGCTATTTCTATGGCGAATATAGCATTTGATATAGATAATACTTTGGAATGTGCTTTAACTGTTGTAGGAAAAGCGTATGAATTAGGACGAGGAATAGAGCAAAATGATTCTAAAGCTTTTGAAATGTATAATAAAGCTATGACAATATGCAAAAATAGTAATTCTAAATGTTCTTGCTCTAATGGGTTTATAGCACATTGTTATTATAAGGGAATAGGAGTAGAAAAAAATGAGAAAATGGCTTATGATATAATAAGAAAAACTGTTGATGATTTGGGAAATAATTCTCATGATTATGTAGCATTATTATATTCATATTTTGCATTGAATAATATAGAAGGATTTGATTTAGTTACTTCTTTAACATTATTTGAAAATATAGAAAATTATTCTCATAATATATATATTATAATGATATTGAAAAGAATATATAAAAAATTAGGAAAGAATAATGATGTTAAAAGAATGTCTAAAATGGAGAAAAAGGCATTAGAAAGTACAGGGGAATTAAATTTAAATTACATAAGAAAATATATTAAAAATTTCAATAACTTCTATCCTATTTTAAATAGAGATTTTACACTTTGACAAAAAAATATATTAATAGTATTATAAACATATAAATAAAAATAAAAAAGAGGTAATAAATATGATAAACAAAACTATGAGTATAGGTGAAATTATACAGATATTTCCTGATTCTGTAGAAATAATGACAGGCAGAGGTCTTCATTGCGTAGGCTGTCATGTTGCAAGCTGGGAAAGTTTAGAAGAAGGATGCAGAGGACATGGCATGAGTGATGAAGTTATAGATAGTATAGTTAAAGAAATAAATGATAAATTAGAAGCCAGCAAATAATTGGTTTTCATATCAAAAAATAAGAGATAGTATTTTTACTATCTCTTTTTTTATGATTTTGATAATTCTATAAAATGTATTATTTTCCGTCTTTATACTCTCTAATTATTCCTCTAACTCTTATTGTAAGTCCGTAAACTTTCTGTTCTGCTATAATAACATCTAAAGGAACTTGATTATATTTATCTTTTGAGATTAAAGCATCAGTACCATATTTATCCTTTTCATAAACTCTTATAGTAGATAATTTATCTCGCTCCAACTTTGTTTTTAAATCTTCTCCGTTTTCTATAGTAAATCTTATATCTTTTTTGACATTTTTTCCTTCAAGCCAATTAACTTTAAATGTGCCGATATTTTTGTCTACGAAACGCATAAAGAATACTAGTGATAAAGCATCAAATGCCATGCCTTCAAATTCTACTTTTTCATCAACTGTTCTTTTGTCATTGAATAGATAATAGTTATCATAAAAAGTTAAAGATTCTTTATTAGTCCAATCTCCTTCTGAAGTATCTTTCTTTAAAACTATAGGTTTAAAATCATTAGTGCTTATCCATGCTTCAAATATATCGCTTACTTTATAAACCCAATTAGCTGCTCCTGTAGTATAAACATGGGCATATAAATGGTATGCTGGGACTCCATTTACATTGCTTATAGCAAGAACTTTGGCTTCGAGTGTGCCGACTTTTCCGCTTATATTAAATTCCGGAACCTGTGCTAAAACATCATACTTTATATATTCACCTACTTTAAATGTCTGATTGTATCCGAAAACTATATTAGAAATCAATACCATTATGATAAAAATATACTTCTTCATAAGACAAAATAAGCTCCTTTACTGATATATTAAATTATTACATATTATATATACTGAAAAATTGAACTTTTGTCAAAGAGTTTTTACAATTTTTTATTGAATTTACAAAACAAAATTATTAAAAAATAAAATTTATTTTCATCTGCCCGCCCTCCATGCTTTTTATTTTATTTTGAAGTTTATAATTTCTGCTTTTTTATTGTTTAATTAGAAATATAGACACCCACCCAGGTTTATTTTAAATTTATTGCTTTCTAAACCGCACGCAGAATAAAATTTTTAATATATGATTATTTTGAAATTATAATTAAAACAATAAATAAAAGCTCATTTACCGTGCGTTAAATAATTTTTTAAATCTAATCAATACTAGGGCGGGCATGCTTTTTTAAATTAAGCAGAATATATGAATATTACTATCATTTGAAATGAATGCAAAAAACCTAAAGGGCGGGATTTAGAGAAAAATATTTAAATTTAATAGTTTGAAGGTATTTATCTTGCAATAGTATTTTTTTAATATATTATATTGTAATTAATTTAAGGTTTAATTTTTATGGCTTTATTCTTACTTATAGGAGTCATGGCACTATCTGCTTCTGCAATATTTGTTAAGCTTGCTAATGCTCCTTCATCTATAATAGCATTTTATAGAATATTTATATCATTTTGTTTTATATCTGTGATAACAATATCAAAAAAAACTTCAAGAGAAGAACTTTTATCTTTTAGTAAAAAAGAAATAATACTCTCTGTGATATCAGGATTTTCACTAGCACTTCATTACTTTTTATGGTTTCAATCATTAAGCCTTACATCTGTTGCAAGCTCTACAGTGATAGTAACATTGCAGCCTTTATTTGCCTTTATAGCAGGACATTTCTTTTTTAAAGAGGAGTACACTAAATTAGCTATTTTGGGTTTTATTATAGCAGTTATGGGTTCTGTAATAATAGGCTGGGGTGATTTTCAGATAAGCTCAAAAGCATTGCTTGGAGATTTTATAGCTTTTATATCTGCCGGACTTATAAGTACATACTTTATTATAGGGCAATATACGAGAAAAAGATTATCAGCTTTAACTTGGATTAGTTTAACATATTTCAGTGCATTTATCTTTTTAGGAATTTTGTCTTTTATAATGCATACACCTTTTACAGGTTATTCATTAAATACTTGGATTAATATATTAGGAATTACATTCATATCAACTATGCTCGGACAGGTAATATTTACTTGGCTTTTAAAATATTTTTCAGCGACTATCATCTCTATGACTATATTAGGCGAAGCTGTAGGAACTTGTATACTAGGATACTTTATATTGCATGAAAGCATAAGTTTTAAGCAGTTTATAGGAATAACTGTTATATTAGCAGGAATAGCTTTATTTTTATGGGAAAAGAGAAAAACTATTTCTAAATAAAGGAGTTTTTTATAACAATGAAAAAAGATAATAATAATGAAGAAAAAATCCATCAGAAACCTTTAATGGAAGAACTTTATAAAGATGAACTTGAAGTTTTGAAAAAAGAAGATAAAAATAGTAAGCCGAAAAATTGGAATTTATCTCCTCAGGCTGTCAGAGATTTCATATTAGGTAAAAAATTAAAAAGCGGAGCAGAAATAAAAAGAAAATTCTACGGAGATGATGCCTTAGTAGAAAGAGCAATAATAACATTAGCAGGCAACAGAGGATTAATGCTTGTAGGCGAACCTGGTACAGCCAAAACTATGCTAAGCGAATTATTATCAGCAGCTATAAGCGGAAACAGTACAATAACAATACAAGGAACTGCCGGAACTAATGAAGATAATATAAAATATTCTTGGAATTATGCCATGCTCTTTGCAAAAGGACCTGTAGAAGAGGCATTGATACCTTCGCCGGTTTATATAGGAATGAATGAAGGAATAATAACAAGATTTGAAGAGATTACAAGATGCCCGCTTGAAATACAGGATTCACTTATAAGTATATTGAGCGATAAAATCATGAATATTCCAGAGCAGAACAGAGTTCTATTTGCCAATTCCGGCTTTAATATTATAGCCACTGCCAATACCAGAGATAAAGGTATCAATGAAATGAGCAGTGCCTTAAAAAGAAGATTCAATTTTGAAACAGTTGAACCTATAAAAAATCCTAAACTTGAAGGTGAAATCATTACTAATCAATGCCAAACATTATTAGAGCTTTCTGATATAGATGTTGATATAGAATATGATGTTGTTGATATACTTGCTACTACATTTAATGAACTTAGAAGCGGCAAAAGTTTTGAAAATGCCAAAATACAGGAATTAAATTCGGTTATGAGCACTGCCGAAGCTGTATCGGTTTATTATCAGTCAGCACTTCATTCTTATTATTATGGTGATAAAAGTATAAAAATGGATACTGTAGTTGGAAACTTAATAGGAAGTGTTGCTAAAGAAAATAAAGATGATTTGCCAAAATTAAAGAACTATTTTAATAATTCTGTAAAAATAAAAGCTGAGAAATTCGGTAAGAAATGGAAAGAGTATTATGAAAGCAGAAATCTTATTAAATAGTATTATGTGTTAATATATTATATTAAAAATGAAAATAATATAGTTAATAATTTTGTAGATGGCAAAATAAAATCATATATATTAATTAAACTTTCAAATATATTTTTATTTTAGTATTTTTTATATATAATATTAAATTATATATTTTATAACTATATTAACTTTATATATTTATAGTGTTATAGTACATATTAAAGTAAAAAAGTAATATTTATTATAAAAAACAATTATATAATTATTAAAATATGAAAAATTTTGTATTTTTTATAGAATTTTCAAAAAAAATTTATATAATAGTATCTATATATAAAAATTTAGGAGAAAATAAAAATGAAAAAGTTTTTATTAACTGTAATGGCTATTTTAACAGTAGCCAGCGGATCAGTGTTTGGTATGTATGGTGCGGATAATACTTGGTTATTTTTCCTTATACATGGCAACCAATTCAGAGCCAGAATGAACCAAGTAGGTTTCACTCTAGGTAACGGCACTATCAAAGGTACTTTCGGTTTTAAAGCTAATACACTTATTAACGGAAGCATCTTAAATACAAGCGGTAAAGATGACAAAAATCCATTAGAAGCTACTATCTCCGGCGGTATAGGATATACTAGCGATGCTTTTGGAATAGGTGTTGGTTATAACTATACTTATTCTGCTACCGGTACAGGAATAAACACTCATACTCCTGTAGTAACTATGAATTTCCTAAATAATAATTTGAGAATAGCATTACCTGTAAGCATAGCAATAGAAAAGAGTATAGGAGCTTCTGGAGCATTAACAGATAGAAAAGATTATTTAGGCTTAAGCATACCTGCTCAGATAAGATATTACACAGGAATAGATGCATTTAACTACATAAGATTTGAATTAAACTACGGATTAAATAAATATGATGGAGTAATAGGCAATCAAACATCAAAATATGAAGCACAAACTATAGGTTTCCAATTAAGACTTCATTTCTTGAATACAGTTATGGGAAATAATGTAACTGTAAATCCATTCTTAAGAATTGACTTTGCTTCTACTATAGGAGCCAAAGGAAAAGCCAATGTAGTATTCCCAGCAAATACATCTTTCGATGGAAGACTTACAGCTTGGGCTGCAAATGCTTGGGCAGAAGATCCAAACAGCATTTATGATAGGGAAGCTTATGATTTGAAAATCATACCTAGTGTATCTTTAAGTGTTAATACAGACATTATCAATTTAATATTTGAACCTGGTTTAGGATACAGAGTACAAGATGACGGTATAAAAGGAAGCAAACTTACTCATTCATTATATTGGCAGGCTTACGGAGAAATTTATATCAGACCTGTTCAGGATCTTGAATGGTACTTTGAAATGGATGTTAATAACGGCGTACCTAAACTTCAAGGAAATGGTAACCCTAGCGTACCTGTTGTATTCGGAGCTAATACAGGTATCACTTGGTACTTACCTGCTCTTAATTAATTAGAAATTAATTATAAGAAACAAAGGGGGCTTTAAGCCTCCTTTTTTATTGTTATTTTATAATTTTTTCAATAGGTTTATAAAAAATTATTACCCTTATGTTTATTTCTTTAAAAATGTTTGTTTAACTATCATAGTGGGCGGGTGATCTAATTAAAACTATAGGCTTTATTTTTATATTAATCAGTATTTCAAACTGCTATTATAAGTAATGTTTTAAATTCAGAAATAACTAATTCTTAATATTAGCTTGCTTCAAAAAGCCCTTTTTTATATCAAAAATAATTATCAGCAATTAATACAGATAATTAATTTAGTTAAATATTATCAAAATATATATAATAAAATTCAAAAATTCATAAAAATAAAAATCATAATTATGCAGCTTTTATAAAGATTTATAATTTTTTATTAAAAAACTATGTAAATATGTATTTATATGATGATTTTTTTATATAATTCTGTTTATATGTATTGACATTTTATAACTTTTTTCTATAATAGATTATAGAGGATCTTTATGGTGTCTATTGAGTTTTTAAGCAATCTCTCAATAGACACTGTCAAAAGACTATAAAAAATTTAGGAGAAAAAAATGAAAAAGGTTTTATTAACCGCTATGGCTTTATTAACCATAGCAAGTGCATCAGTGTTAAAAGAGAAATAGAAAGTTTAAATAATAAAATAAATGAATCTAAAGAGGAGCAAACTAAATTTTTAGAAGAAGAGAAAGAAAACTTAAATAATTTTAAAGAAGAGCTTTCTAATAGTTTTGATTCTAAAATAGATGAAAGAATAGAAAAAAATAATTTTAATTATAATAATATAATGCTGGAACAGAATCTCAAAAATTTTAAAGATATTTCTAACTTGAGAAAGAATCAGAAAGATTTAGAAAACTCTATCAATGAGAGTAATACAAAATATGATGAAGTAATAGATAATATTAATAATATCAATGATAAATTAGATACTCATTCAGAAGAATATAAAAGAGAAATAGAAAGTTTAAATAATAAAATAAATGAATCTAAAGAAGAGCAAACTAAATTTTTAGATAAAGAAAAAGAAAATTTAAATAAAAATTATGAAAATTTATTAATTGATATTAAAGATATTAATGAAAAAGTAGATAGATATAAATCTCTATATGATGAAAAACTTTCTACAGCAGAAAATCAATTTAGCACATTAATTTTGGATCAGAATTTAAAAAATTATAATGATATTGACAGCTTAAAGAAAGATCATTCAGATTTAAAAGATTTTGTAGAAAAAATAGATAATACATTAAGTATAAATAGTTTAAAATATGATGATTTAATAAATGATATTAATAATAAATTGTCAGACAATTCATTTAAAAATAGAAAAGAGGTAGAGAGCTTAAATACAAAATTAGAAGAATCTAAAGAAGAGCAAACTAAATTCTTAGAGGAAGAGAAAAAAGATTTAAATAATATAAAAGATAATTTAAATAATTTCAAAGAAGAATTATCTAATAGTGTAGATGAAAAGATAGATGAAAAAATAGAAAAAAATAATGCCAATTATAATAGCATAATGCTGGAGCAGAATCTCAAGAATTTTAAAGAGATATCAGATTTAAGAAAGAATTATAAAGATTTGGAAAATAGTATAAAAGAAAATATTTCTAATACAGTTTATGCTTCAGTTAATGAAAATAATTCCAAATATGATGAATTAATAAATCAATTAGGAGCAAAAACAGAAGATAATAAAAAAGAAATAGACAGCCTAAACACTAGATTTGAGGAAGTCAGAGAAGAAGGGGGCTTTAAGCCTCCTTTTTTATTTATTTTTTATGGTAAATTGAGTGAAATCAAAATTATATATTTACATTTAAAAAATATTACTATATAATGTAATGTAATGAATAAAAAACATTTAATATTTATGGAGAAAAAATGAAAAAGGTTCTATTAACCGCTATGGCTCTATTAATCATAGCAAGTGCATCAGTGTTTGGTATGTACGGCGACAGAGATTCTTGGATTGACTTCTTAGTACATGGCAACCAATTCAGAGCTAGAATGGATCAATTAGGATTCGTTTTGGGTAACGGTACTATTAAAGGTACTTTCGGTTTTAGATCTCAAGCTTTAACAACTTCATTAGGAAACATACTTACAACAGGTGCTGCAGGTAATGTAGATTTAACAACTACTATTTCTGCTGGTATAGGCTACACTTCTGAATCTTTCGGTATAGGTTTGGGCTATAACTATACTCATGTACATGACAGATTAGGTATTCATACTCCTGTGCTTATGATTAACGCTTTAAATAACAATTTAAGAATAGCTGTACCTGTACAAGTTGCTGTTTCTGATAATGCTGATAATAATATGATTGGAGGCACTCCATCTCCTCTTAGAAAAAAAGATTATTTAGGAATAAGCACAGATGTTCAAATAAGATATTACACAGGCATAGATGCTTTCAATGCTATAAGAGTATACTTTAGATATGGACAAAATGGATATAAACAAAGAGATACTCTTAATGGACCAGATTATGAATATATTGCTCAGTCACTTGGTTTTGAAACTAGATTCTATTTCTTAAATACTCCTGTTGGAAATGTAACAGTTAATCCTTATTTGAAAGTTGCATTTGATACTTCTTTAGTTGGTAATTATCTTGAAATAAGAGCAGGAGATTTTCTTCAAGGTTGGTATAAGTTTGGAGGATGGGAGCAAATTCCTTATAGGGTAACAGTTGCTGCTGTATTAGGAATCACTGCTAACAGCGATATAGTTTCTCTTTATGTTGAGCCTTCTTTAGGTTATACAGTTAATGGAACCGGAAAAATTAAAGGTATTGATGATTATCATACTGTAGGTCATAAATTATACTGGGGAGCTTACACAGAGCTTTATATCAGACCTACTCAAGATCTTGAATGGTACTTCGAGATGGATGTTAATAACAGCGGAACAAAACAAAGTTATACTAGTACAGTAACAGGTGAAAAAATAGGAAGCGGTGTTTCTGTATACTTTGAAACTACTACAGGTATAACTTGGTATTTACCTGCTCTTAATTAATTGGAAATTAACTAGAAAAAATAAAGGGGGCTTTAAGCCTCCTTTTTTATTTATTTTTTATGGTAAATTGAGTGAAATCAAAATTATATATTTACATTTAAAAAATATTACTATATAATGTAATGTAATGAATAAAAAACATTTAATATTTATGGAGAAAATAAGATGAAAAAAATTTTATTAACAGCTATAACTCTATTGACTATTGCAAGTGCATCAGCATTAGCTATGTATGGAGACCAGGACGACTGGATTGATTTTCTTACAGATGGAAATCAGTTTAGAGCTAGAATGGATCAATTAGGATTTGTTTTAGGAAACAATACTATTAAAGGTACTTTCGGTTTTAGATCTCAGGCTGCAACAACTGCATTGGGTAACATACTTACAACAGGTGATACAGGTAATGTAGATTTGACAACAACTATTTCTGCTGGTATAGGCTACACTTCTGAGCCTTTTGGTATAGGTTTAGGCTACAACTATACTCATGTAAGTGATAAATTAGGTGTTCATACTCCTGTACTTATGGTTAATGCTTTAAATAACAATTTAAGAATAGCTGTTCCTTTACAAATAGCTGCTTCTCAAAATCCTTTCAAAGATTATTTAGGAATAAGCACAGATGTTCAAATAAGATATTACACAGGCATAGATGCTTTCAATGCTATAAGCTTTATTATCATTGTCTTCWTCAAGTACATCATCTAAATTAGGTACATCATCTAAATCTTCTACAGTTCATTGATATTATTATCTTCATCATCATCTAGTATATTGTCAGAATCTAAAAGCTCATCATCAGAATACTCTTTCATTTCCGGCATATCATTATCTTTATTTTCTTCTTCATTATTCTTATTTTCAATTTCATCTTTCAAATCAGGTATATCGTCCAAATTTTCTACAGTATCATTGATATTATTATCTTCATCATCATTTAGTATATTGTCAGAATCTAAAAGCTCATCATCAGAATACTCTTTCATTTCCGGCATATCATTATCTTTGTTTTCTTCTTCATTATTCTTATTTTCAATTTCATCGTTTAAATCAGGTATATCGTCTATGATAGAAGGCTATTTGGATAAAGTAGATAGTTCATCAGAAGATTTAACGGAAGAAGAAAAAGAATTATATCAAAGTTATTTATCCAATTCTTCAGATAATATTGAATCGAAAGAAGAATTGCAAGAAAAATCAGCTGAAGAAACAAACACAGAAGAAATAACTCCAGAATCTCAAGAAGAAGAATTGAAAGAAGATATATCGGAACCTAAAGAAGAAAAAGTAGAAGAAGATATTGAAGAGTCTCATGAAGAATCAGAAGAAGAGATAATCAATAATGAAGAAGATTTGACAGAAGAAGATAAATCTATGATAGAAGGCTATTTGGATAAAGTAGATAGTTCATCAGAAGATTTAACGGAAGAAGAAAAAGAATTATATCAAAATTATTTATCTAATTCTTCAGATAATATTGAATCAAAAGAAGAATTGGAAGCGGAACCAACTTCTGAATTATCAGAAGAATTAAAAGAAGAATCATCAGAGGAAACAAATACAGAAGAAATAACTTCAGAATCTCAAGAAGAAGAATTGAAAGAAGATATATCGGAACCTCAGGAAGAAAAAGTAGAAGAAGATATCGAAGAATCTCATGAAGAAGCAGAAGAAGAGATAATCAATAATGAAGAAGATTTGACAGAAGAAGATAAATCTATGATAGAAGGCTATTTGGATAAAGTAGATAGTTAGCAGTTATACCCAATACAGCAGCAACTGATACTTTATAAGGATTTTTCTCATATATATCTGATTGTTTCATATCATTTCCTACAAAATGAATTGGATTACCAACATGCTCAGCTGTATATGTGTAGACACCAGATTGAGCTAGTCCGCCTTTTAAAGCAGTATCAAATGCAACTTTCAAATAAGGATTAACTGTTACATTTCCTATTTGAGTATTTAAGAAGTAGAATCTTGTTTGGAAACCAAAAGCTTCTGTACTACCACCATTATTATTATTATCTTTAACTGTAGCATTTCTATAGTAGAAGTATAATCTTATAGCATTGAAAGCATCTATGCCTGTATAGTATCTTAACTGTATATTATTGAAAGCTACGCCTGTATATGTTGTTTTATTATTACCAGAATCATAATCTTTTACAGCTACTTGTATAGGTATAGATATTCTTAAATTGTTATTTAAAGCATTAAACATAAGTACAGGAGTATGTACGCCTATATATCCACCATTAATATCATTTGCCAAAGTATAGTTATAACCAACACCTATACCAAAAGCATCAGAAGTGTAGCCTATACCAGCAGAAATAGTTGAATCTAATTTAACATCTCCGGTATTACCGCTAAGTATATTGCCCCAATTATTTAAGTTCATAGAATTAGCTCTAAAACCAAAAGTACCTTTAATAGTATTATTACCTAAAACGAATCCTATTTGGTCCATTCTAGCTCTGAATTGGTTGCCATGTACTAAAAAGTCAATCCATGAATCACCTCTGCCATACATACCGAAAACAGATGCACTTGCAATAGTCAATAGAGCTATAGCTGTTAATAAAACTTTTTTCATTGTTTTTTCTCCTAAATTTTTTTATATATAGTTAATACTCTTTATGAGCAGTAACTCCAAAAATAATTTAGGAAACAACAAAGATTTAGAGGATCTTTATTGTTTCCGAATGCGTTAGAACCTTTAAGCTTAATTCTAACGGACTATAAAAAATCAGTGAGAATAATAAGATTTAGAGGATCTTTATTCTCCGTAAAAACAGCTAACTAACAAAAAAATTATGCTGCTTTTACTAGTGTGTTGAGTTGGGAATAATAAGGATTTAGAGGATCTTTATCGTTCCAAACATTGGTTATAAACATTATAAGCAATCTTTTTTTCTAATGTCTATATCATACCAACAATTTCATTCTAATAAATTTATATAAAAAAGTCAACAGTAATAATCATAAATTTATTATTTTTTTGAAAATAATAATTAAAATATATAAAAAACAGTTAATTATTTCATTATGTAAATAGTTGATTGAATTTTTTTTATAATTTTTTAATAAAAATAAGACTGATTTATTTAATCAAGCCTACTAATTTTTTAATAATTAATTTAGAGCTGTTTAAAAATATTTTACAATATTAAGTATGAAAATTATTAGATTAAAAAATTGAGTCTTTTATTTATTCAAATTACATTAAATATAAAGTGATGCCCTCAGTAGTTTAAAGTATGCAGAAATAAAGCCTACTATAAAAGTAAAACTAAAAATTTTTTTATAGTTTAAATTAGCCCGCCCTCCCACCCTATTAAACAAACATTTTTAACGAAATGAGCCTAAAGGTAAGAGTTTTTTATAAGTTTATTGAAAAAAATTATAAATGCTAATAAAAAAGGAGGGTTTTAATCCCCCCTTTATTTTCTCTAATTAATTTCTAATTAATTAAATTCTGGTAAATACCAAGTGATACCTGTAGTAGCTTCAAAGTATACAGGAATCCTAGAAGCTTGTTTTGTTCCGCTGTTATTAACATCCATCTCGAAGTACCATTCAAGATCCTCAACAGGTGTTATATAAAGCTCTGCATAAGCTCCCCAAGCTAATCCATGCTTTACTTTTTGATCAGCTGCATTTTGTGCTTTTCCGGCATATTCAGCTCTATATCCTAAAGAAGGCTCTACATAAAGAGATACTATATCGCTGTTAGCAGTAATACCTAATACCGCAGCAGCAGTTACATTATAAGGGTTTTTATCCCATTTAGTATTTTTTTGTACATAAACACTGTCTGCAATAGGTTCTACTGCTCTAACCATTGTATTGCTGCCAATTAAAGCAGTGTTATATGCTATTTTAACATAAGGATTAATAGTTGCATTTCCAATCACAGTATTTAAGAAATAAAATCTTGCTTCAAATCCAACTGACTGAAGAAACATATCAGAATTGTTTGCAGCATTTTTATATCCAGACTGTCCGTATTTGAAATATATTCTTATAGCATTGAAAACATCTATGCCTGTGTAATATCTTATTTGTGTATCTGTACTTATACCTAAATAATCTTTATATTGGTTTTCATTACCTTTTCCAAATGGATTTTTTGATACACCAACTTGTATAGGAATGGCTATTCTCAAATTATTATTCAAAGCATTAATAGTAAGTACAGGAGTATGTGCCCCTAAAGTGCTGTTATAATAAGTAAAATTATAACCAAGACCTATACTGAAAGGCTCAGAAGTATAACCTATACCAGCAGAAATTGTTGCATTAAGTCCTACATTATCAGTTTCTCCTGACATTATACTTCCCCATGAAGTTTTTAAAGCTTGGGATCTAACTCCTAAAGTACCTTTAATAGTATTGTTTCCTAAAACAAATCCTAATTGATCCATTCTGGCTCTGAACTGATTTCCATCTGTAAGAAAATCAATCCAATCATCACGATCTCCATACATGGCGAATGATGATGCACTTGCTATGGTCAATATAGCCATAACTGTTAATAAAAATTTTTTCATCTTTATTTTTCTCCGTAAATATTAAAAAATTTTAATTACATTATATAGTAATATTTACTAAATGTAAATATATAATTTTGATTTCATTCAATTTACTATAAAATTGATAAAAAATAAATAAAAAAGGAGACTTAAAGTCCCCCCTTATTTTTTATAGTTAATTTCTAATTAATTAAATTCTGGTAAATACCAAGTGATACCTGTAGTAGTTTCAAAGTATACAGGAATACCGCTTCCTATGAAAGTACCACTTGTTGGTTCTGTATAACCTTGTTTTGTTCCGCCGTTATTAACATCCATCTCGAAGTACCATTCAAGATCCTGAACAGGTGTTATATAAAGTTCTGCATAAGCACCCCAATATAAGTTATGTGATACTTTAGGATCAGTACCTGGAGTAGTTACAGTACCATTTATAGTTTTAGATTTTCCGCCGTAAGTAGCTTGATAACCTAAAGAAGGCTCAACATAAAGAGAAACTATATCGCTGTTAGCAGTGATTCCTAATACAGCAGCAACTGTTACATCATAAGGGCTTTTTTCCCATTCTGTTTTATAAGAATTATCGCTAGAACTTTCATGGAAGCTTAAACCATTTCCAAGACCGCCGGCTCTAACTTGATTATTTTCTGCATATCCTTTTAAAGAAGTATTGAAAGCAACTTTCAAATAAGGGTTGATAGTTACATTTCCAAGAGGAGTATTTAAGAAATAGAATCTAGTTTCAAAACCAACTGACTGAGCCATATAATCAGAATCTACATCAGTACCAATAATTTTATCTTTATATGAAGCTTGTCCGTATTTGAAATATACTCTTATAGCATTGAAAGCATCTATGCCTGTGTAATATCTTATTTGAACATCTGTGCTTATTCCTAAATAATCTTTGAAAGGATTTTGAGAAGCACTTAGTTCTTGAAAATAACCCTTTATATGTTTTATTATTCATCAATTAATATTTTTATTTCATTATACCCCATTCTTTCCATAATTGAACAGTGTAATTTTCTTCTCTTTGAGAAGTAGAATTAAACAATGTATTTACAGGAACTCTTCCTTCTCCATGACGCCATTCTTTTTCTACCCAGCCTTCAAAAGGTTTACGTTTACGAGCAAAGTTTTCTAATTTTTGTTCATCAAGAAATATAGATGCAAATAGCTCAGGATTTTTATTCATAACATCAAATAATTCTGGATTTTCACCAAGTACTACAAATAATTCTGGTCTTTTTGCTACATTATTAAATAGTATTTCTGCTTTTTCTTCAGAATTAAATAATTCCTGATGATTAAATAAGAAATTGCCGAATAATACAACACCATCATTAATAGGGCTTTTTTCTATGTTATTAAATAGTATCTCTTCCTCTCCAGTATAACTTGATATTCCTTTTAACTTATTTTTTGAATAATTATCAAGAGGAAGACTATCTACAAACTTATCCCAACCTTTACCATAAAGATTTCTTACAGAATCATTATTATTAGTAAAATCAGTTTGAGCATAACAGAACAATGAGAATAACAAAACAAATAGAAACAAGAAAATTATAAATTTTTTCATTCTTTTTCTCCTTAATAAGGAATAATTATATTTATAATATATATTATTATTATTATAAATAAATAAAAAGTCAATATATATTATAAAACCAAATGATAATATTGCTGTAAAAAAATAAATGTAAAAGTAGAAATTTGTTTTAATTTAAAAAAAATTAGTAATTTTTATTCATATATTATAAAATACTTATATGCTGTCATATATATTTTTTTACATCTTTTATATTTTGTAAGTCCATATAATTTATTAATTGGCTAACTGTACTTTTTTAATTAAGCCTGTGGAAAGTTCAGGAATATAAATAAAACCATTAACTAAATCTATATCAGCAGCACCTTTTAAGTTTCCTTATTTTCTTTAACTAATTCTAATATTTCATAATTATAATTTGCTTTAAGTAATTAACTGTGAACATATTGATATAAGCACTCATTATTACTTTAGTTTATATAATAAATATTATGTTAATTTATTAAAAAGCTGTAAACATTATTAATGATTTTTTTATTATAATTATTTAGCTATAATTAGTAAGTTTTGAAATTAATGGCATAAAAAAGAGTTACTGCAGTATAAACTGCAATAACCCTTTATATGTTTTATTATTCATCAATTAATATTTTTATTTCATTATACCCCATTCTTTCCATAATTGAACAGTTTGATTTTCTTCTTCCTGAGAATAAGAAGGCCACCAAGGTGGTTTTTCATGTACTACATGAATATGGGCATAAGATATTGATGAAAATAATAAAATGAATAAAAATAAAAAACTTATAAACTTTTTCATTATAGTTTCCTCCTTTTAATGAATAAGTCTAAATATATTTTATAAATAATAAATAAAAAAATCAATATTTTTTTATTTATTATTCAATAAATATTTATTTAGTTTGTACTATACAATTTACTAAATACAATATATAAAACCAAATTAATAAATATAAAGTTAAATATTTTTAATGGAACTATATTAATTAAAAAACTAAATTAATATTTATGTTTTTGCAGGCATCATTTTATTTTTTATAATTTAGTCCTTTATATACACGCGTTAAACTAGTTATAAGAAGATAGCTAGTCATAGTTTATAATTCCTACTATAAACTTAAGTTTATTTACCGCGTGCTGTTAAGTTCATAAATTTAAAAAGAACTTGGGCGGGTTTACTTTTTGGAATAAAATATCAAGTATTAATAGAATTTTTATTACAGGTTTAAATGTTAAACTTATGGGGTGGGGATTAAAATAAATTTTTTAATCTAATTACTAGTATCTTTTCAGCTTTTACTAATATGACATAAAAAAGCTTAAAAATATACTTTTTAAAAAACTTAATAACACTATAATAAATACGAATTCATTTAACTGTATATCTATTTAGTATGTTCTTATTCGTGTAAAATTATCAGAACTTACTATATATTAAATGAGTTTAAATATACTTATTAACAATTGTAAAAATACTAAAATATAAAACAGCATAAGTATTTATTTAGTTTTAAAATAAGTCTATTATTTCAATTAGGTTAAAAAGTATGTAATAAAAAATTATTTAATTTAATAGTAATAGCATATATATAAAATTCGATGATTTTTTTTAAATTATTTTATAAAAAATTCTTGAATTATTCTAGTATTTTATTATATTTTTAATATATGAAATACCTAATGCAAGTATTCTTATAAAAATTGAAATTAGCTAAATAAAAAATAAAAAACTTAATTAAAAAAAATTTTTCATTGTGATTTTCCTCCTTTGATTTATTTTCATAGGAGGATTTTTTATATGAAAAATTTATAATTGTACCTTTTTTATTAATCCTGTAACTAATTCTGGTATATATATAGTATTATTTTCATTTACATCTATATCAGCAGCACCTTTCAAGTTTCCTTCAATTTTTTCTAATTGTTCTTTTGTATTTAAATCAAATACATATATGCATGCATTAGTACCATTTTCTCCCCAATCAGAGACATATAATTTATTATTATAAACAGCTATTCCGTCCAATCCGCCGCTTCCTACTATATTATCACTCCATTTTTCTAAACCGCTGCCGTCAGCATTAAAAGAGTAGACATAACCTGTATTTTCTGCTCCCATAAATCCGCTTGTGGCAACATATAATTTTCCATTATCAAAAGCTATGCCATTAGCACCATAAACATTATCTACAGAATTTGAAAGTGATAAAGAGGAATTATTCTTTATATTTACAAAATATACTTTATTATTACCTGTATCAGTAACCGCTATAGTTTTATCATCTATTGCTGCTATATCGTTTAATAATTTAGCCTCATCTATAGTTAATTTTGTAATGATAGAATTATCTTTAACATTAGCCAAAACGACATTTCCAGATAAGCCATTATCTGCATCTTGATCTGCAATAGCTATAACATCATCAGTGATAAAATAAAAACCTCTAGGGGCATCTAACTCACCTTCAAAAAGTTTTATAGGGTTAGATCCGTCTTCATTGACGCATAGAAAAAAACCGTCTTTTTCTACATCTGAATTTCCTATATTAGCAATGTATAGTTTTCCATTTTTTAATCTTATGCTTTCAGGAGAAGAGGTTCCTTCAATATTTATTATATTTATTTCTTTTGTTATAGTTTCATTATTAGTATTTTTTGAATTATTATTAGAACAGCTTAAAATAAATAATATACTAGAAATTAAAATAAATATAATCTTACTCATAATAAAAAACTCCTTAATATTTTTTATAATTTATATTATATTTTTTTAATATATCAATATGAAAATTTAAATTAATTATAAAAAAAGCATCTTTAAATAACTTAATATTTAAAGATGCTTGGAGCTACTATGACAAAATTATAAATTATAATTGTACTTTTTTAATTAAGCTAGTAGAAAGTTCAGGAATATAAATAACATTATTAACTAAATCTATATCAGCAACGCCGCTTAAAGAACCTTCAATTTTTTCTAACTGCTCTTTAGTATTTAAATCAAATACATATATGCATGCATTGTTATTAGCACCATCTACACCCCAATCAGAAACATATAGTTTGCCATTAGCTATAGCAATACCATCTAAAGCACCAGCACCTAATACTGAAGCTGTCCATTTAGTTAATCCTGTTCCGTCTATATTTAAAGTATAAATATCTCCTCCATTAGGATCTCCTCCAAATGTACTTCCAGCTATATATAATACTCCATTATCTAAGAATATTCCATTAGCACCAACTACGCCTGTTACAGATGAAGTTATAGATAAAGATGAATTATTATCTACTTTAACAAAATAAACAGTTGAAGCACCTGTATCAGTTAGAGCTACAGTTGTAGGATCTATTACTACTGTGTCATTTAAGAATTTAGAACCTTCTATAGGAAGTTTAGTAATTATTTTATTTTCTTTGATATTAGCTAATACTAGATTTCCTGTTAAAGAACTGTCATTTACTTGATCAGGAATAATAATAATATCATCAGTTAAGAAAGAAAAACCTTTAGGGCTGTCTAATTGTCCTTCAAAAAGTTTTTGAGGATTAGAACCGTCTTCATTAGCAACGATTATAAATCCGTCTGCAGGAGCATTAGGATCTCCTAAATTAGCAATATATAATTTTCCGTTTCTTAATTTAACACTTTCAGGTGTAGCTAATCCATCAATATTAATAGTTACAGCCTCTTTTTTAGTCGGCTCATTATTAGATGATGTTGTTTTGTCAGCATTATTTGAACATGATACAGCAAATAAAAAAGCTGATAAAACTATTGAAGTGAAAAATTTATTCATTTGAATTTCTCCTTATCGTAAAAATTGTTATTAGGACTTTATATTATTTTTATAAATATATCAATAAGAAAAAATAAAAATATTGTTACCAAAATGATTACAATTGTTTTATATTGTTTAAATATATTTGTTGACTATTATAATTTTTTGATTATATTTATAATACTATGAAAATTAATACTAAGTTATCAGTTGCATCACATATCGTTTTGTGTATAGCGTTTTTTGAAAATGAAGGCACTACATCACATTTGTTAGCTAAAAGTGTAAGGACTAATCCTTCTATAATAAGAAAGATTTTATTGAAGCTTCAGGCTGCCGGAATAGTTGAAACTAATAAAAAGGGCAGCAGACTTATAAAAGATGAAAAAGATATAACACTTCTTTCTATATATGAAGCTGTATTTACTGAGGAAGAGAGGGGGCTTTTTAATTTTCATGAACCTAATCATGTATGCCCTGTAGGATGTGCTATGTTTGATGTTTTAGGCGAAGAGTTTAATAATGTAAGACTTGATTTTGAAAAATCTATGTCTAAAATAACTATTAAACAAATAGCTGATGAAGTCAGAAAAAGAAAAAAGCATTTGGATTTTATGAATAAATAGTTTTCAATATTAATTTTTTATATTTATTATACTTATTCTATTACCGTCTAGTTTTATAATATTTTCTTTTGATAATCTGTTTAATTCTCTTGATAATGCACTTCTGTCTGCGGATATAAACTCTGCTAATTTATCTCTATTAAATGGTATTATTATATTTTTGGATTTTTGAATATTAGCCATATATTTAATGTATATTATTATTTTGCTCCTTAGACTTTTCTGACTAAGAATATCATTTTTGAATGCTAGGAATTTATTTTTATCAGATATAACTCTTAATAAATTATGCAGAAACATATTTTTGATATTGTTATCATTTGCTTTAAATATATTTTCTATATTTATTTTTATTATTTCTGTATTTTCTAATGCAAGAGCCTGTATAGATGATACTTTGTTTGTGGAAAAAGCGAATGCTTCTGCAAATATATCTCCTTGATTTAGTATATTTACAATATTTTTTCTAGTATCATCATATTCTTTTGAAATTTCAACTTTTCCTTTTAATATAATATAAATATTTTCTACTATATCTCCAGCATCTATTATTATATTTGACTTTTTAAAAGATTTCTTTTCTGTTTTAAAATCATCTAAAATATTAATGATTTCATCTTTACTTATATTTTTAAATACTTCTGATTTAATTAAAATGTCTATATATTCATTCATCATATTTATTAAAATATTAGGTTTGCTGTTAGTTAATTCTAACATTTTTTAATAAAAAATCAATAACTTCATTTATAATTATTATTTTTTATATTATTATTTTGATTTCCGCATCTTTAAGTAATAAATAAGTGATTTTATCCAAGTTTTTATAAATCTATTTTTTATTATAAAATTTAATTTATTCTTATATTTTATTGACAACGCAAATTTATTTGACTATACTATAGTTGTTCACGTGAACAATATTATTTATAGGAGAACTTAATATGGCTTGGCATTGGTTTGACTGGGTAGTCATTGGGCTATACTTTGTCGTAATGTTTCTAATTGGTATGTTTTTTGCAAAAAGAACAAAATCTACAGATGATTATTTTAAAGCGGGAGGAAGGGTCCCTGCTTTGGTAACGGCTATGAGTATTTACGCTACAGCTTTATCATCTATTTCATTTATTGCTATGCCGGCTTCTGTTTATAATAACAGTTGGCTATTGGGTATGGCTCCTTTAGGTATTATTTTAATAGTATTGTGGGTAGCTCCTACATTTGTACCATTCTTTAGAAGAGTTAATGTTACAACTGCTTATGAGTATTTAGGAAAAAGATTTAATAGTTCTTTCAGATTAGTTGGAAGTTTAACATTTATACTTTTCCATGTGGTAAGAATGGCTATAGTAATTTACCTTCCTACTTTGGCTATACAGCAAGTATTGCCTGCTCTTAATCCTGTTTTAATAACAATTATAGTATCCATATTCTGTGTTGCTTATACATCTATGGGAGGCATAGAAGCCGTATTATGGTCTGATGCTATACAAACAGTTGTACTTCTTTTGGGAGCTTTCCTTATCATTATTGTAGGTTTCGCTTCTGCACCTGAAGGAATAGGTCAAGGTTTTCAGCTTTTAGCTGATGACGGTAAAATCATAAGTCCTGATTTCTTCTCATTAGATTTAGCTAAATCTAGTATATGGGTTATGATAGTAGGCGGTTTTGTTAATTCTATATATTCTTATATAGGAAGCCAAGATATAGTTCAAAGATACTCTACAAATAAAAATGAACATGAAGCAAAAAAAAGTTTGTATATGAATATTCCTTTGCTTTGTACTAGTATAGTAATATTTATAGGTATGGGTTCTGCTTTGTATATCTATTTCCATTTCAAAACTCCTTTGCCTGAAAGTGTTAATGGAAATGCCATACTTCCTTATTTTGTAGTAAATGCTTTGCCTGTTGGTATATCAGGACTTGTAATAGCTGCTATATTTGCTGCTGCTCAGTCTACAGTATCATCTAGTCTTAACTCTGTTTCTACTTGTATGACTGCTGATATATTAGAGTTTTTAAAACCGGGTATGGAAGATGCTTCTAAATTAAAATTTGCTAGATTATCAAGCTGGATTGTAGGTATATTCAGTACATTGCTTGCTATTTACTTCATATATAATGGTCAGGGTGATATGTTCCTTTACTTCCAAGCGATAACAGGTCTTTTAGGCGGTCCTATAGCTGCTGTATTCTTGGTAGGTATATTCTTTGATAAAATTGAAACTAAAGCTGTATGGGTAGGATTTATACTTTCTGTTATAGTAGCATTTTATATAAGCGATCCTGCAGGAATGCTTACTAAATTTATACCGGGTTATGCTAAACCTAAAATCTTTGAGTTTATGCTTTCATTTATAATTATAGGTGTTGGTGTAATAGGTTCTTTCTTAGCTTCTTTTGTTTTTGGAAAACCATCTGCAGAAAAAATAAAAGGATTGACTTATTCTACAACTATGAAAAATAAATAAATATAATTTTGTAAGGAAAAATCATGAAAAAATTTTATTTAGTATTATTATTAATTTTATCATTAGTCATAAGCTGTTCAAAGCATGGTTCTATACAATTTGGATTTTCATTCAATAGTAATACAGCCGAGAGAATATTAGATCCTGAAACAGATAAAAAAATCTTTTGGGAAGTTGGCGGACATTTGCCTGCTCAGACAGGGATGGAAAGAAATATTGGTACAGCAGGACTTTTATATGGTTCTTTAGCCGATAAATATATAGTTGTAGGCGGCGGAGCTAACTTCCCTGAAGAATCTGTACTTAATGGCGGAGCTAAAAAAACTTATTCCGATATTTATATGCTTGAAGATAAAAATGGTGTATTAGAAGTTGTGGAGCATATTAATTGGGAAAATGAATTAGGATATGGTGCTTCTGTAACTACTGCAGACGGCATATACTATATAGGGGGATCTTCAAATCCTGAAGCTGATGATGATATATTATTTATAACATTGAAAAATAATAAACTAAATGTTGAAAAGATAGGAGATTTACCTTTCACATTACAAAATGGGGTAGCTGTTTATAAAGATAATAAATTATATGTTATCACAGGAAAACAAGCAGGTAAAGGAAGCAACAAAGTTTATGAATATGATTTAACTACTAAAGAAACTAAAGAATTAGCTCCTGTACCTGGAGAAGAGAGCAGAACACAGGCTGTTGCTCAGTTATTAAACGGCAATATATATGTATTTAGCGGCGGTGATTTAACAGCATATACTGATGGTTATAAATATGATTTTGAAAAAAATACTTGGGAAAAAGTTGCTGATGTATCCATTAATGGTGAAGGAATATCTTTGCTTGGTGCTGTATCAGTTAAACTTAATGAAAGTGAAATGCTTGTTATAGGCGGATTTAATAAAGCTGTTTATGATGATGCTGTTTATAAGTTAGGTAATCTTCAAGGTACTGAATTAGCTAATTTCAGAGCCGGATATTTCGGAGCTGATCCTTATGAGTTTAATTGGAATAGCAATATATTAATTTATAATTGTGATTCTAATACTTGGAAAACAATAGGAGAAGTTCCTTTTGATGCTCCTTGCGGCGAAGGTTTAATATTAATAGGAAATATAATATATTCTATTAATGGTGAAATTAAACCAGGTGTAAGAACAGACAAAATGTATATTGGTGAAATTGTAGCTAATTAAGTAAAGACAATATCTATTATTAAAAGTTTTCCATAAATAAGGGCTTACTTAAAACAAGTAAGCTCTTATTTTTTTTATTATTGATAATAAAACATATTTTAAATCCCGCCCATTGTGTTTTTTTGCTTAATTCATTAAAGCATGCCCATTCAACATTTTATTATATTTTTATTTTATTTAACGCACGGTAAATGAATTCTTATATATAATAAAAACATCAATTATTGTTTTTTTATATATACAAATATTCTTAATCGTGCGGTGAAAACACTATAATTTTTTTAAAACTAGGGTGGGCGTGAAAATAACAGATTAAAATTTTAAAATAAATATGAAACAAAAATGACATAAGCGATAGAAAGCCTATAGGGCGGGATTATAAAAATATTTCTATAAATTTGATTATAATTCATATATTTATTTTTTTGTGATATTAAAAAATTATTCCATATCTTTAATGGTTACAACTAATCCGGCAGCTTCTAGTAATGATACAATATATAATTTATCTTTATCTTCTATGTCTATAGCCATATTGCATACTCCGAATACAGGTTCAGGAGCTGGACGAACAACAACTTCTATTCCAGCATCCAATAAAATTTTTTCAGCCTTAATTAAATCTCTAGGGGTTTGTAAATAACAAAAACTTTTTACCATAATTATTGTCCTAATACATTTATTAAATATTCTAAATCTTCTTTTGCAGTATACGGTGAAAAAGAAAATCTCAAAGCACCTTCATCATTTTTATAAAAGTTATGGGCTAAAAATGAGCAATGAAAACCATATCGGCATTCTATATTATAGTCTTCGTATAGTTTATGTGCAAAATTAGCCATATTTATATTATTGTCAATGGCTGCTATAGAAAATAAAAATCCTTGCGTATCTTTATTTTTAGACCATATAACTTTGTATTTATTCATAGTTTCTATTTTTTTTATCGTATCAATTATATCATCTATATTTATGTTCGAATTAGGTCTATTTTTTAATGCCGCTAAAAGTCCTATTATTCCAACAGTATTTGGAGTTCCAGCTTCATATATTTCTGGTATACTATAAGGAGTTTCATAACCATCGCCAAAACCGCCTCCGAAATATGCAGGATTTAATTTTTCTGGATTTTTAACATAGAATCCTCCTGTTCCTGTGGGCCCAAGAAGTCCTTTATGTCCTGTAAAAGCTATGAAGTCTATATTCCATTCATCAGCTTTTATATCATGCATGCCTGCGGCTTGAGTAGCATCTACAAGCAATGGTATATCTCCTATAGTTTCTTTTATTTTTTTTATAGGCTGTATAACCCCGCTTATATTGCTTTCCATATTAATAATAACCAATGATATTTTTTCTTTTTTTATTATTTCAGTAATAGCATTAAGATCTATTATTCCGCCTTCTAAAGATGGTATTATTTTGTACTCTACATTTTTATTTTTACTTAATTTGTATATAGGTCTAACTACAGCATTATGCTCTAAAGCGGATATTAATATTTTACAGCTGTTTAAATCAAGTCCTGTAAGTATATCATTTATAGATCTAGTAGCTCCGGGTGTAAATACTATATTCGAGGCATTTTTTACGCCCAAAAAATTTTCTGCTAATAATTCTCTGCATTCTTCTATTTTCTGTGTAGTTTCTTTTCCTCTTTTAGTATTAACTCTGCCGTAAGTTCCGCCTACATTTATTAAGAAATTATGCATTTCTTCAGCAACTTCTTTCGGTTTTGGAAAACTAGTAGTAGAGTTATCAAAATAATAATTTTTCATAATGCTATTTTTCTATGCCCTTATAACAGCAGAAGCATTAGCCATAGCCTCTATAATACCAAGCATATTAGTTTGTTCTTCAACTTTTATATCATTTAATTCATAGAATTTAACACAAGTACCGCAGAAAAATATTTTTATTCCGGCATTTCTTAATTCTTGCAATAAAGTTTTATACGGCTCTTCAACACCTAAATAAACTCCGCCATTATAACAATATAATGCTTCTGGTTTTGGATTAGCATCTTTTAATGCTCCTAAAAATGCCTTTAATAATAGCTCACCTAATTCATCATTTCCTTGTCCCATTCCTTTTTTATCCACAACAGCAATTACAGGACCTAAAGATTTTTCTTTATCAGTATCATTAGAAGATAACTCTTTATTTTTTATAATTTTAAAATTTAATCCCTCATTTGTATATGTTATGCCGTTATTTTTTAAAAAGTCTGTAATATTGTGAAATGCCACTTCATCATCTATTAATACTTCTATTTCTTCATTTAAAGCAGCATTTGTTATTGCAGTTTTTGTTAAGATTAATGGTTTTGGACAAGGTACGCCTTTAGCATTTACTGTTTTCATAATTTCACTTCCTTAATAAATAATTTGTAATAATATGGTATATGATATATTAAAAAAAATTTATTGTCAATTATATGTATAAAATAAGATTTAATAAAATAAATTGTTATTATACAATAAAGTTATATATAATTATCTTTTTCAAATGCGGAAAATATATTATGGAATAATTCAAATATATAATTGAGTATAATTGATTTTGAAAATAATTGAGTATTTTCAGGAGATAAAGTTATGATTATACCGACTACAAAATAAATAATTGCACTTGATATAAATAATAATACAGCTGCACCAATTATTCTGTCTACCCAAGAGAGATATATTATTTTTAATATATCTTTTACACTTTTCTCTACTTTGGAAAGTATTATCCTCGTGATAGAGTAGGTAGCTATTAAAGATATTATTTTTAAGATAAAAGAATGATCAAAATATTTAGACAGATGATTATATATTAATGGTGCTATTATAAATGTTATTATTATTGCTATAACAGGGATAATAATTGATATTAATCCTTTATACAATCCATATATTAAAGCAAAAACTAATATTGCAATTAATATTATATCAATATTACTAAACATTATGATTTCTTAAGTAAAGCTATTATAGGAGCAAATGTAAAGCTGCTTTTCTTTTTATGTGTACTAATAATATTTGATAATGCCTCTATATCGGTATGAGAAAATGAAGAATAATTTCCTATTTTCTTAGTTATTTCATTAAGATCATCTTTAGATTTTATTATATTATTGAAGTTATTAAATATTTTATATATATCTTGATTTTGGTATTCTATTTTTGAGTTTAGATTATTTTGAACTTCAAGCATAGCAGATATATTCTCTTTTATTGACAATACTATTAGATTTTGATTTACTAATATATTTGACATTACATCATTATACTGCTCTAAAGATTTAAAATGGCTTAGCTTTTTAGAATCATTATTTATATTATTTTCCATTTCTTCAATAAATTTATCTATAGTATCTAATATTCTATTAATTTCTTTTGTTATTATTTTGCATCTGTCTTTTATATAGAAAGAAGAATTTTCTATCATAACTAATCCGGCAAATATATCAGTAAGCATTTTTTCTATTGCATCTGTTCCCTTAGATATTTCAAATGACAAAGTACCTATTTCCTTTGCAACTACAGAGAAACTTTTACCATAAAATCCGGCCTTAGAAGCCTGAATACCGGCATTAATTGATAAAAGATTTGTTTTATTTGTGATATCTTTAATATATTCTATTGTATTGTATATAGATTCCGTAATGTTATTTACATCTTTAAACTGATTTGCTGATTCTATTATTGCATTTAAAAATTTATTTGAAGTTTCTTTAAAACTTTCTTTTATAAGTCTTAGATCGTTTTTCAATGTAATTATTTGCTCATTTGAAAAATCAGATTCTTTCATATTAGAAATAGTTTGATTTAATATTCTAAAATGATCTTGCATTTGTGATTTATATTTATCAAAGAATGTAAATATAGTATTTGTATATTTTAACCCATCTTTTATGATATTTTTCTTGCTATTTTTAGCATCCATTAATTTATCATTAGCTTCTAAAATTGAATCTATTTTGGAACTGATAATATTGTATGCATCTTTTGCTTCTTTATCTATTTCAAAAACAAACATAGATGTATCCATTAAATTCCTATCTATAATATTAAGTTCTTCTGATATTTTATCTATATTGGTTAATGTTTTAAGATTTAAATGTAATTTGTTATTTAATATACTTTCTTTTTTTATTGACTCAAGAGCATTTTTAGCAAAAGATGAAAATATTGATATAGATCTGAATGATGATGATATTACTATGGCAAATCCTATTCCATCAAAATCTATATTATTTGTAACTTTTTCTAAATATAAATATCTTATTATTAATGTTAATGCTATAATTATAGAAATTATCATAAGTATATTAGATTTATAATCATAATTAATTATCATATCCGCCAAAGTTGATATAAACATAATTAAAAATACTGATAATATAATATAATTCTTAAATACATAAAATAATCCTTCTGGTTTTATATAATATGAATTAGTTAGCGTATCATAGTAGTTAATTGTAGTTTTAAAAAAGATTTTAGGATATATTATACTTGAAACTATTAATGCTACAGATAATACAAGTAGAATTATAAATATAGTATTATTTATATTTATAATATTTTTATTTTTTGATATAAAGCTTCTAGAGTTTATAGGCATTAATATTATTGCCAATAGTATTATTATATTATTGGCTAAATACAGAGCTGCTGCTATATTTTGATTAGTTTTATAAGTACCCAAAAATATTATAATAAGAGATATAATATTATATATTAATATAAATAGTAAAGTAACTGAAACAGTAATATATATACCTTTTTTTGTTTTTATAGATAATAATAAATACATCATCATAAAAATAGCCATTAGAGAAATACCTATAATGGGTGCTAATAATTGTATTACTGTTATATTGTATCCATATATTAAACTTGAAAATATATTCATAACTATTCCTTCTACATAACTTTAGAGTATTCAGATACTTTACTTTCTAAGTCATTTGTATATTCTAAAAACTTTTTCATCTCTTCATTAAGTTTATTAGTTATAGATTCCAAATCATCAGATGTTGCCAAAAGTTTATTCATATCTCTCATAATATTTTTTATTTCTGAATTTTCTGCAGATGCTTTATCTGATATATCAATTACATAATCATTTATTTCTTCTATTCTGGTTTTTATATTCAAGAAGTCATTTTCTTCATTAATAATAATATTTGTCATATTTGATATTGAATTATGCATTTTATCAGTATTTTTTATGATATTCATATTATAATCATTTTGTTTTTCCATACTAGTATTGAATTTATTTATTCTATCATAATGTATGGAAATTTCTTCTGATAATTGAGACATATTATTATTAATATTGTTGCTGGAATATGTATATTTTTTAAATATGTCTTCTATTCCGAATAATAGATTTTGCATTCTATTTGTAGCCTGAGAAGTTTCATTTACTAGTTCACTAACTTCTTTAGATACAACACTGAAATTATTATGCCATTCTCCTGCTTTTGACGCTTGTATACTTGAGTTTATGGCAAGAGTTTTTGTTTTATCTGACATATTTGTCATAAATGATATTATTTTATTTATTTGGAAATTTAATTGATTAAAGGTTTCTGATTTAGCAAATTCCTTAATAAAATTATTTTTTTCTGCTTCTAAGTTCTTTTGTAAATCCTCAAACATGGCTGTTATATTTCTGCTTTGAGCTTGTAAAGCATATATTTTTTCTACAGATTCATGTAGTTTTACATTAGACTCTTCAAGTGTTTTTTTCTGCAATTCCACAGAGGCCTGCAAATTTGGGTATGTTTCTATTAATTCATTTATTTTTTTTATATTAATATTTCCGTCATTTATTTGGAAATTTTCTATAGTTATGAATTCATTTGTATATTCTATAACTCTGTTTATATCATTTTTCAAATTATTAATAGTGGAGTAGGTATTTTCTACTTTACTCACCAAGTTATTAACAGATTCAGAGAAATTGGCTTTTAATTCAGATAATTTTTCTGATGTATTTATTGCAGTATTAATTATTATAGAGTCCTGAGCTTTTATACCTTCTAAATCATAAGATTGATTTGTTTTCTTGTATACAGCCGAAATAAATCTGCTTACAGATGAATATATCATTATTATATTAAATATAGCATAAACTAAAGTAATTCTAGTAAATGTTGAATTTTTAAAAATTAAGAAATTACTTGAATATTTAGTATATATTGATATTCCATTAAAATCATCAAAAAATGCTAAAGATATTAATCCAATTAATACTAATAAAAGAACATTTTCTTTAATTTTTTTATTGACAGTCATTTCATATATAAATGAACATATAATTACAAAAGAATATATAGTAAATACGAAATCTCTAAGTATATATACTGTTCCCAATTCGCCTCTGCTTTTTATACTATTTTTCATAGTTTCATTCAAGGTACTCATAGGCTGAGTTGTTGATATAAAAAGCTGAGGATATAATAGTGCTATGGCAGATAAAAGTATTAATATAAATACAATAGCTATATATAATTTATCTAGTACAAAATGGAAATGTTCGCTTAAAGTTAATTTGCTTCTTATATACATCATCCATGGTATGATAGTCAGCGAAAGAGCTAATTGTTCAAATTTATACATATTAAGTGCTAAATAATTATTCTTGCTGTATAAAGAAATTATTATATTTGATGCTTCCAATCCTGAAAATAAAAAAGATAGAAAACCTAAAAGCAATACGATAGCCTGTGTTTCTTCATAGAGCTGAAAATATATATAAGCATATAATATTATACCAACTATTGATATTATAGTTGCTATAACAGGAATTCCTAATTCTAATGTTATGAGAGAAAAATTGTAATCCATAAATCCCCTGTAATCAATCAAATGATATTATAAATACTATTATAAGTTAATTTTAATATATTAAAAGTATAAAAAATAAAATTAACGAAAAAACAAAATACCGTTTATATGTTCGGAATTATTTTATCAAGTATTTACTTTCTTATATTAATTTTTTAATTTGAATAATTATCTAATCTATTTTGAAATAAATATATATTATAGTTATTAACTTACATATCAAACATAAATAATATTACTCTGTAAGTTTTCTCACCCATCTTTCTCTTTTTAGCATTATAACACCAACTGTAATTTTGGCGAAGTCAGTTAATTTAGCTATACCGAACATAGCTACAGGACCAACAGAAGTAAATTTTGCCAATATGAAAGCTAAAGGGGCAAACATAAGTAATGATACAGGAACATCAACAGCAAAACCAAATATAGTATCTCCGCCAGCCCTTGAAACTGCAAATTGAGCATTAATATATGTCCATACAGGCATATAGCAGGATATAAGTATTACTAAATTTCTTGTTATTGCCTGAGCATCTATTGTAAGTTTAGAGAAAATAAAAGGGATTAATAGGGTAGAGGACATTTGTACTAATCCAACAACTAAACCTGCTATAATAGATCCGTTTAATATCCATCTTGCTTTATTTTTAGCATCTTCCAACTCTCCTCGTCCAAGTGTACCGCCTACAACTACCATAGTGGATACAAATATACCCTGAAAAACCAAGTAGAATATATTGGCTATAGTGAATCCTGATGCCATACCTGCAACTGTTTCAGCTCCGCCTCGGCTGTTATATAAAGCCGTCATAAACATTTCACTTAATCCCCAACTTATTTCACTTAAAAATATCAAACTTGATTTTTTCAGCATTGAATAAAATACATCTAATTTTACTTTAAGTATTTCTCTAGTTCTTACATAAAATTTCTCATGATGAAGTTTTATATATACTATAAACAAAATCATTTCTATTATTCTAGCTATCAATGTAGCAATAGCAGCTCCTGTTTCTTCTAGTCTTGGAGCCCCGAAATTTCCATATATAAGTATATAGTTTCCTATAGTATTGCAGAATGTAGCTATTACTGATATTATTAATGGTATATGAGGTTTGCCTATCTCTCTGTATGAAGTTCCTATGGCACCGGATATTGATATTGGTATAAAAGTAAATGCTATTATACTCATATATTTTGTACTTGATATCAGTATTTCTTCTTGAGAGGCATTCCCTCTAGTCATTAACCGCATAAATATTTCAGGATTGACCAGCATTAGTATCATATAAGAAATAGAAATAACAAGAGGAAGTATTACTTTAAATCTAAATGCCTGCTGCATACCTTCTTTATTGTCAGCACCATTATTCTGTGCCATATATATACCGCCTGCCGCGTAGCAGGTATTGAGTATTACCAAGTATATAAAATTTAATTGATTTGATACATTCACAGCAGCCATTTTGGTATCGCCTAATTCTGCTACCATGAAATTATCTATTAATGATACCATTCCCATTATAAGCTGCTGAAGCATTACAGGTACTGCAATGGATATGCATAATTTATAAAAATCAAAATTTCCAAAAAGAGTTTTTTTACCGATATTAAATTTATTTGAATTGGTATTCATAATGTAATCTCTTTTAATAAAAAACTAAAGTATAAATTTAGTATGATTAATAAAAACGAAATGTAATATATAGCTATTTTTATATTTGTCAATATGATTTATGTAATTTTTTGATGTTTTACAAAAACAATTATATTATATTATTTATTTTTTGATATAGCCTCTTTCATTTCATTATAAAGTCTAATCAAGTCATTTGCGGCATCTTTTTTTACCTTTAAATTTTTGAATCCTTCAGCAGTTTCTACTCTTATATCAGTTAAAACTTTCATTTCTCTTATAGTGTTTTCAGCATTTATACTGTAGCTTCTATCTACATAAGCCGTATCCATAAAATATATAGAGGTACCATATATTATTTCGCTTTCTGTTTTAGGCATAAGAGATGTATACTGTAGAATTAAATAAGTATCATCTTCAAATTTCAATACAATTTTACTATTTTCTGATATATTAAATGAGCTGTCTGCAATGTACTGTACTTCCAATATTATATTATTAGGATCATTTGCACTTTTAAGTCTGAATTTGATAGTTTCTGACCAATAGCTCATAGAAATATAATCTGTTTGATAGATTTTCTGTCCATAAAAAGAATCATTTATTAAATGTACTTTTGCAGCACATGATGATAAAGATATACTAAAAATGATTAACAAAAATAGTATATATATTTTTTTCAATATTATCTCCATAAATAATTTATTATATTTATATAACCAATTTTATTTTAGTAAATAAAAATATTATTTACTAATTAGATAATTTATAATTGCTATTTTAATAGTTTTATTATATACTTTTACATCAATATTTATTATTGGAAGGGGTTAAATTATGGAGAATCCTATAAAAAATATGACAGAAACAATCATAGGCGAATGCCGTAATTTTAAACATACATTAAAAGAAATATTATATGCTATAGTGATAGTACTTCTTATAAATACATTTTTAATACAGAATTATCAAATTCCTACAGGTTCTATGATACCTATCATAATGCCTGGAGACAGACTCTTTGCAAATAGATTTGTATATGGAGTGAAACTTCCATTTACAGACGGACTTTTAGGCTACAGACTTCCGAAAATAAAATCGCCTCAGAGGGGAGATTTAGTTGTATTTAGAGCACCTCCTTCTGCTTCTTTCGGATGCGAATCTGCTATGCCTTATTATGAACCTTCGCCATTAGTTCAGATGCTTAAACTTCCTGTCATGATATTTGCTCTCACCCCTTTCACTTGGGACCCTAGATTTTTGCTTGCAGACTATATAGGGGAGAAACTTACAGGGGGAACTCATTTAGCTCCGGCTCCTTTATTTTTTGGACTTAAAACTGTTGATTTAGATCCTAGAAAAGAATTTGTAAAACGCGTTATAGCTACTGCCGGAGAAACCGTAGAGATTAGAAATAAGAAAATAATTATCAATGGAAATGAAATAGAAGATAAATGGGGATATTTTTTCTATGGCGATGACAGAGAATTTGTGCCTATTATAGATATTTACGGTCCTATATATGTACCTAAAAAGGGTGATGTTATGATATTTAAAAAGCTGGTTGACAGAGCTGATTATTATAATGACCTAAGTTCTTTTGAAGTTTATATTAATGATAAAGTTGTAAGCGATGATATTAAATTATGGTATTGGATGAATATATATGTTCCTAATACTAAAGATAGACCAGATGAATATATATACAATGTTCCTGAGGATTATTTCTTCGTAATGGGCGATAACAGAGATCAAAGCTGCGACAGCAGAATGTGGGGATTAGTTCCATACAGACATATAAAAGGTCAGCCTATGGTTGCTTGGATACAATCAAAAAGACCTGATGATGTAGAACAAGGCTTTTTCAAATATTTTATAATTAAATAAAAGTAAAGATAAAAATATGTATGATCAAATTTCTAAAGATACTTTAAAAGAATTGTTCAAAATTTGGAAAGCTAAAAATATAGAGGATTTAGAAATTAAATCCTCAAATGTTTCATTAGTTTCTTTTAAATTTTATGCTTTATCTAAAGAAGCTAAAGATATTGTTCTTTATGTACTTAAAAATGAAAGCAAAGAATTGAACTCTATAGATATAGCATATTCGCTTAAGTATAGTCAGAAGCAAGTACCTGCATTTTTTGATTATATAAATGAAATAAAAAAATCAGGGCTTTTATACTTAAAAATAAAAAGAAGAAGATTAAATTCACATGATGATACTTTGTATTTTCTGCCGAATGTAAAATCAATAATAGAAAGTATAATCTTAAAAGATGATATTAAAATACCATATTATACAGAGCTGCCGTATACTGCCAATGCTTATAAAAAATATCTTCAAAAAATTATACATATATATGAAAATGGAAACATTATAGAATATAGTAAGGCAAAAATAGATGATGATGAATTATTTACTTTATGCAAATCTAATATTCTAGCTGTTTATTTTTATCAAAATGATCTTAAGGTTTATGTTGCTGTTAATAATAAAAATGTTTTAGAGAATTTAGAGAAGAGTTTAAAAGAGAATATTGAAAGTTCAGTTTTTATTTATAATCATTTTAATATATTGAATGATATTGAAACTTTTATATATGAATGCGATGTTCAGAAATTATCTTCTGATGATATTAATATAAATTTTTTAACTAATAATTTGGATTCTTCTGTTATAATAAATATATGTTTAAAATTGGATTTGATTAAATTAGATAATAAAAATTTTATATCATTGGAATATGATAATATAAAAAAATATCTTTCATCTCCCATAGAAGAGAGAATTGATAATATAACAAAAAAAGTTTATAAAAATTATTCTGATTATTATAAGCATATTTTTTCTATTATGGAGAAAGAAAGCATATCAAAATCTGTACTATTTATGAAATTGAAAGAAAAATATAATATTTCTATAACTGCTGAAATATATAATAATGTTATTTATTCTATGTTTATTTTAGGAATTGCTGAAGCATCTTTTTATGAGAATGCCGTGCTTGCAGTTAGAAATATCAATACCTATACAGAAGAGAGTAATTTAAAAAGATCATTTATTAATGGAAATTTTGAACTTACATTGATAAATCATTATTTGTTTTCTAATAATTTTATTTATATGTGTAATTTGTATTTTGAACTTGATAAGCAGGAAACAGTATACACTTATACTATGACAGAAGAAAACATATTAAAAGGAAAAACTATTATAAGCGATGAAGAATCTGAGTATTCATTTAATAAATTTTTGGCAGTATTAAAAAATACATTATTAGACAATAATGTAGATATTCCTAAGCATATAGAAACTAGTATAAAGAGATGGTATGAAAGAGGTATTATTTCTTATGTATATGATAATGTTACTCTTGTTATAATAAAAGATGCCAATAAATTAGAAGAAATAATTTATGAGGCTAAAAGAAAAGGCATAATTATAACAAAAATTAATGATGAATATGCTATAGTAAAATCTAGTTCTGCAACTAAAAAAAGCCTTACCAAATTTTTAAGACAAAGAAAGATAATAGTAACATTCTAAATAAAAAATGAGCGGTAAAAAGTTATGACAGATTATTTTAATAAAGAAACCTATAATTTTTATTTACCTGAGAACTTAATAGCAACTAATCCTAATTATGAAAGAGATCATTGTAAATTAATGACTTTGAATAAGAATACGGGTAAATTAGAACATAAGATATTTGCAGATATTATTAATTATTTAAATAAAGATGATGTATTAGTTTTAAATGACAGCAAAGTAATACCTGCTAGAATATACGCGAAAAAAAATACAGGAGGCAATTCAGAGATTCTGCTTCTTAATAAAGTTAATAATGACGAAAGCACTTGGGAATGTTTGATAAAGGGTAAAAATATTAAAGAGGCTGATACATTATATTTAGATTATTCTCATTTAGATAATGTAGGAAATATTGAGGCATTAATAGAAAAAGATAATATATCAACTAAAATAATAAAATTTTCAAAACCATTGACAAGCGATATTTTAGATGCTATAGGAAAGATTCCGCTTCCTCCGTATATAATTCAAAGCAGAAAAAGAAAAGGTGAGGAAGAATATAATAGTAATGATAAAGAGTTTTATCAGAATGTATATGCCAAAAATGAGGGCAGTATAGCTTCTCCTACTTCCGGACTTCATTTTACAAAAGAGCTTTTAGAGAAAATAAAATCTATTGGAGTTACTGTATGCTATGTTACATTGCATGTAGGTTTCTCAACTTTTAATCCTCTAAAAGAAGATGATTTAAGGAATCATATTATGCATGAAGAAAAGTTTATTATACCAAAAGATAGCTATGATATTATAGTAAATGCTAAAAAAGAGGGGAGAAGAGTTGTATCATGCGGAACTACAGTTGCAAGAGTATTAGAAAGCGAATATGATAATTATGATTTTAAAAGAATGGAAGGCTCCACTAATATATTTATTTACCCTCCGTATAAGTTTAAATGTGTTGATGCTTTAATTACTAATTTCCACACACCGCATTCTACATTGCTTGCTATGGTTAGCGCTTTTGCCGGATATGATAATATAATAAATGCATATAAAACAGCAGTAGAAAATAATTATAGATTTTTTTCTTACGGAGATGCTATGTTTATGTTTGAATAGATTTCTATGCTAAATATATTTTTGGGAAATCTTTTTCATTGATTAATCCGTCTTTAATTAAAATAGCTCTTAATACATCTATATCGCTGTAAATATCGATTAAAGAATCATTATTAAATTCATCAATCATTTTTTTAAATCCCAAATTTATAATGCATATAGAGTTTTTTATATCTTTTTTTATTTTTTGTTTTTTACTGTTATCCATACAGCTTTCATCTAATTCTACATATCTATTCATAAATTTTTCAATCGTTGGTATATAATAATCAATTATAGAATTATAAGTTCTTTTATATGATTTATTATTGCTGGTTTTTTCTAAAATAAAATTAAGTTTATACAGCACATCATTTATAATCAGTCTTAAATCAGAATCATCTATTTGAGATATATTGTTTTTGATATTTTTGTCAAAACTATTTGTTCTATTTTCATTATTATTTGATTCTGTGTTATTACTATAATTGTATGAAGTTTCTTTTTTATCTGCTTTATTAATTTTATCAAACTTAATATTTTCTATATAGTTTTGTAATTTATCTTGCAATGTAAAAAATAAAATTAACAATAAGAATACAAATATAATAATAGAAATAAATTTAAAAGATATTGCCCAAAATACTAAGCCTGAAAATACTAATAGTGATATTGATATAATAAAATTAATATTACTTGAAAATAAATCTGTATATTTTTTCATAATAATGTCTCCATATAAATGTAAAAAATATTTACTTTTATATGATACAATAAAAATGAAAAATATCAATTATTAAATAATTATTTTACTGCTTCTTTTATAATTCTATGGAAATTTTTATATTCTATTTTCTCTATTTCTTCATTATTAAAACCGGATTCTTTTAATTTTATTATAATATCATAAGACTTTGAGGCATTTTCTAAACCTTTTATATAAGGAGCATCTTCATCTTCAAAATATTCATTATAATCAAAACCAAGCCCAACATGCTCTATTCCTATTTTATCGGCTATATATTTTATATGGTCTATGCCTCTGTTTATATTTTGTTTTTCTTTGTTCTCATCAATAAAGCCTTTATAAGAATTAAATCCTATAACTCCATTAACATCTCTTATTGCTTTTAATTGTTCATCTGTAAGATTTCTCATACTATTGCATAATGCTCTGCAATTAGAATGTGAGGCTATAACAGGGCATGAAGTAATATCCATAACATCAAAGAAAGATTTATCATTTAAATGCGATACATCAACTATCATACCTTTATCTTGCATTTTGTTTACAGCCTTTTTTCCTAATTCAGTTAATCCTCTTGATGAATTTCCTCTTACTCCTGTAGCTAATTTGTTTTCTTCATTCCAAGTAAGACTAGCATGTCTTGCCCCATACTCATAATATTCATCTATCAAATCAATATTATCATCTATGGATATAAGACCTTCAAATCCTATAAATATATATAATTTATTCTCTTTTTGTGCATTAATAATATCATTATAATTCTTTGCTATTAATATAATATCATTTATATGTTCAAGTTCTTTATTTATGGAATACTGAATTTCTCTTACTCTTTCTAATGCTCTATTATAATTTTTCGGTTCAGTCCATATAACAAATATAGATCCCCCTATTTTACCTTTTATCATATTGCCATAATGATACTTTTTTATAATATTATTTTCACCTTTGAAAGTTTTTACAGCAACATCAGTCCATATATCAGAATGAGCATCAAAAATCATATTTATTTGCCTTCTTGTTTAATATTAATTAATTTTTATTACTATATTATTTATTATCATCATTATTGTCAGTATTTGAATCATTTATACATTCATTTTTTTGAAATAGAATGATTTTTTTTATAGCTATATATACAATAATGCATGATAATACTTTATCAAATATATTCGTTAATAATCTAATTATAAAAGATGCATGAAAAAGATCTACGCCGTTTTCATTTAAAATTTTTATAAAACTATCTATTTTTGCCCCTGTAAATCCGTCAGATAGTATTATGGATATTGGGGTTCCTATTAAAGGTGATATTATTCCAATTATAATTCCTGATATGATTGCTGGTATAATATTAAATTTAATTTTTTTTGCTATAAGCCCAATTATTATCCCTATTAATGCATTTATTACGGCAAAATTTAAATGTGAATAGTTTATAAACAATGATATTATCATATTTGTTAATATACCTACAATAGCACCGTAAATAGGTCCTAGTAAAACGGCCGACAAAATAGTGCCTACAGAATCTAAAAATAAAAATGGTATTTTAAATAATAATACTATAAATGTTAAAGCAAAATTTATTACTATTCCTATAAAAGCTATTAATATATTGTATTTTAAATCATTATTCATTTTCTTTTCCAAATAATTCAGTAAAATATAATTATTTAAGTAATATTTAGCATTAAATGATTTTTTATTGCTGCAATATTAGTATCTTTATAATTTTCCAGCTTTTTGAAAAACATAATCTATTATAATATATAAAATATTATACCGAAATAAAATTTATTTTCAATATTATTTTTACATATAAAAAAACTCCTAGTAAATATATATTATTCACTAGGAGTTAATTTATTGCTTTAATTAATATTCATTATTTAGCAGTATAAGCAACCATAGTCATCCAAGATAATGGTTTGTTGTAATGAGGTAGGAAGAAGAAATCAGATAAAGCAAATTCCTGAACAGTCATACCTCTTTGTATAGCTAAAGAGAATGCATGTATAGCTTCAGCATGATTATGTTCAGAAGCAATTTGTGCACCTAATAAACGGCCTGTACCTTCTTCATAAACAATTTTTACTAATACATCTTCGTTGCCAGGCATAAATTCAGGTCTTTCAGAATCTTTGAAGAAATTAGATTTTGCTTTTAATCCTTTTTTCTTAGCAGTTTCTTCAGACCATCCAGTAGAAGCCATATTATATCCGAATACGCATATAGCATTAGAACCTTGAGTACCGCAGTATTCAACATGTTTTCCTAAAGCATTATTAGCAGCAACAATACCCATTCTTACAGCATTAGTAGCTAAAGCGATATATTCTTGTTTTTCAGAAGCTCTTGAATATACAGTAGCACAGTCCCCTATAGCATAAACATCAGGATCTTTACTGCTTTTCATAGTAGTATCTACTACAATAGCACCATTAGGTAAAGTTTCTAAATAGTCTTTATAAAGTTCGCTATTAGGTCTGAATCCAACAGACATAACTACCATATCTACATCATAAGAACCTTTATCAGTAACAACTTTTTTAACTCTGTCATCACCTTCAAACTTTTTAACAGTTTCACCTAAATGCATTTCTATTCCAGCTTCTTTGATTCTTTTTTCAGCTTCATCAGTGATTTCTTTATCAAAATAGTTAGCCATAACTCTAGGCATAGCTTCCATTAAGATAACTTCTTTACCATGATTTTTGAATGCTTCTATAAGCTCAACACCTATATATCCTGCACCAACAACCATAACTTTTTTTACTTCAGGTTTAGCTATTTCATTGATAATATCCTGTCCTTGTTGGAATAGTTTAGAGAAGAAAATACCTTTTTTAAGACCGTATTCAGTACCTTCCTGTTTTAATCCTTCTATAGGAGGAGTTACAGGCCAAGAACCAGTAGCAAGTATAAGTTTGTCATAAGTGTCTTCAAATTCTTTACCTGTTTTTAGTTCTTTTACATGTAATTTTTTATTAGCCCAGTCTATTTTCATTACTTCATGTCCCATATAAACATCAATGCCTTCTCCTTTTAGGCTTTCCGGAGTAGCATAGAACAGACCTTTAGGATCTTTAACAACTCCTCCAACCCAAAGTGCTATACCGCAAGCTAAGAAAGATATATTATCGTTTCTATCATAAGTAACTACTTTACAGTTAGGATCTGTAGCTTTCAAAGTTTTTGCTGCCCAAGTACCAGCATGGTTACATCCTATTACAATAACTTTCATAATAATTTAACCCCTTATTAAAAATAAATTGTATATAAAATTTTTGCTTATTATAGTACAAAAAAAAGACTTAGTCAAGTTATATTATGTTTATATTAGTGAATTTTAATAATTTTAGTATTTTTTTTATATAGTAATTTCACTAATTACAGTAAAATTACTATAAATAATATGATTTTTAATTTTTATTATGCTTAGTATTAAAAATTATATGTAAAATTTTTGTAATAAAAATATAATAATTTTACAAAAATATTAAACATTATAAAGAATATATGTTATTTTATTTTAATTATACTCATTTTAAATATTTAAAATTTATATGATATGTAGTATAGTATGGTATAGTATTATATTATATAAATATCATTATTATTAATATTGATATTTATACTTTTTATGCTATATTATTAAAAAATTGAAATTATAGGGTTAATATTATGTCAAATTTTAATGAATATTTTTTGATGGAAGAGAAAGATGTTTTGCTTTATGTAAAAAATAAATTAAAATATTTTTCTCAAGATGATAATATAATTTGCAAAGAAATAGGCGACGGCAATATTAATTATGTATATAGAATAAGCAACGGTAAAGATTCAATAATACTTAAACAGGCAGGAGTTCATACTAGAAGCAATTCATCAGGAAGAATACTTGATATTAACAGAAATTCAAGAGAGGCGGATATATTATCTTTTTACGGCAGTATACTTCCTGATTTGGCTCCGAAAATCATTTCTATAGACAGAGTTATGAATTTGTTTGTAATGGAAGATTTAAAATCTTTTCTTGTACTTAGAGATGCTTTGATGAAAGGGCAGATATATCATCATTTGCAAGAACAGATAACAGATTTTTTAGTTGAAACAACATTGTCTACCGCTGATTTTTTTACAGATCCATTTGCCAAGAAAGAAAATGTTATAAAATATACCAATAAAGAACTTTGTAAGATAAGCGAAGAACTAGTATTCAGAGAACCATTTTTTAATGTTCTTAAAGAAAATGTTTTTTCTAAGTCATTAAATAAATTTGTTGAGGATAATCTTTATAACAATAAGCAGCTGCAATTAGAAGCGGCAAAATTAAAGTACGAATTTATGAATAATCCTCAGGCTTTAATACATGGAGATTTACATACAGGTTCTATATTTGTTAATGAAGATTATATAAAAGTTATGGACTGCGAATTTGCATTTTATGGCCCTATAGGCTATGATTTAGGTACTATTATAGCTAATTTTATATTTTCTTATGTTTATCATTTATATGTTACCAAAGATAAAAATTATACATCATTTCTTTTCAATGTTATTGATAACACTCTAAAACTTTTTAAAAATAAGTTTATTAGTAAATTCCTGAATGAATGTACTGATATATCAGCACAAAATGATTATTTTATAGAATATTATCTTCTTGAAGTATTGAAAACAGGATTTGGTATATGCGGACTTGAATTATTAAGAAGAACTACGGGATGTGCTAGAGTAAAAGAAATAGAGTCGGTTTCTGATGATGATATAAGAAGAGATATAGAATTTACTCTTTTAAATATAGGTATTGAATGCTTATCATATAGGGACAGACTTTCTGAAGAAGAAAAGTTTATGAAATTTGTTGATAATATAATTGATAATATAAATTTATAATTTTAAATTTCTATTTTTAATAATTTTTGGGAGTTTTTTATGATTAATAGAATAGATAAAGAATTAGCTTTTATGCTTCAATTTGAAAATATAGCTTGGTATGATGACGGATGCGTTAAAATATTAGATAGAAGGGTTTATCCGAATAAAGTTAATTTTGTTGAATGTAAAACTCATAAAGAAGTTTCAAAAGCTATAGCAGATATGGTAACTCAAAGTGCAGGTCCTTATTTGGCTGTTGCTATGGGTATGGCATTAGCCGGATATGAATCAAAACATTTAGAAGGAAATGACAGAATAGATTTTCTAACTCATGCCTGCAATACTTTGGCTAATTCCAGACCTACAACAAGTGCTAGAATGATGTCTATTACTAAATCATGTTTAGAAGCTGGAACAGAGGCTATAAAATCAGGCAAAGACCCAATAGAAGCTATGTTTAATAGGGGAATAGAGCTTTCTACAAAAAGATATTCCAAAATAAAAAAAATAGCAGAAAATCTTGTATCAATGTTTCCAAATAAAGGCACTATACTTACTCAATGCTTTGGAGAATCTGTTGTTGGATTTATGATACAGGAGTTTCAGAAAAAGAATAAGGATATAAAGGTAGTATGTGCAGAAACTAGACCTTATTTTCAAGGTGCTAGGCTTACAGCAACGGTTGCTTATGATCAGGGTGCTGATGTAACGGTTATAACTGATAACATGGCGGCATATACTATGCAGGAGAAAAAAATTGATGTATTTACTTCAGCAGCCGATTTAATATGTCTCAATGGGGCTGTTGTAAATAAAATAGGAACATTCCAAATAGCAATAGTAGCAAAATATTTAGGCATACCTTATTTTGTAACAGGGGCTCCGGATAAAGGATATCATGGACTTGAAGATGTGCATTTTGAGTTTAGAGATGAAAAACTTGTAACTGAGGCTATGGGAGTAAAGACATCTAAAGAAGGTGTAAAAGGTTTTTATCCTGCATTCGACTATACTCCGCCGCATTTGGTAAGTGCTGTTGTAACAGATTTAGGTATTTACAGTCCTTATGATGTATTTAAATATTATATAGGTAATGATGAAGGAGAATATTAATAATTCTCTCTACAGCGGATTTTTTATATTTTCTTTTTTTATGTCTATTAAAAAATCTACAAATAATTCAAATAATATAGGATCTAATTGTGTTTTTTTAACTATATAATTATCATATATTAATTTTACAGCATCTTCCGCATTCATATCTTTTCTGCTGTAATTTTTTTGAGGCATTACAGTTGTATCAAATAAGTCTATTATTTCTAATACTTTAGCAGGGAAAAATGCCAAACTTTGAAGTGTTTGAATATCATCAGAATTATCTGATATAAGAGAAGAAGGATTTAAATCCTTGTTTTCATTGAATTGTTTATTTATCATTTTTATTACATTATTGCCGTAACCATAATATTCATGATGCATTCCCACAATCAATGATATATTATCATTATAATTTCTAAACAGTTTTAAAAACTGATATCCCTTAATAGCATGTGAAGTTGCTTCTTTGGCATACTCTTTTGATTTATTAATATTTAAATAGTCTAATTCTTTCACCTTAACAACATCATGCCAAAATGCTCCTGCTGCAAATGATGCTATATTTTCTATGGATATTTTTTTAAGTCCGTTTTTGAATATATCATTGAATTTAATATTAGTTTTATTTATCTTATATCTTTTAAAAACATTTTCATAAAATCTTTTAAATTTTTTATTAAAATTAATAATAGTTCTCAGATTTAAATGATTATCTATTTGCTCATTATAATAAAGCATAAATTCTATAAATATTATAAAAACTCTATTTCCATGTCCTATAACATTTCTGCAGTCAAAATTATCAAATCCGTAAAATAAACTTATATTAGGGTATATTTTTTCTACTAACTTAGTAATAGACAATATCAAATCATTTGCAGCTATTTGCGTATCATAGTATTCTAAATCATCAAAATATACTTGATTCATTTTATCTTTAGATGCATTTACCAGATGTATTAAATTAATTCTTTCTATAAATGCAAGCCTAGTTATTATTTCTAATATATATTTTATAGCATCAGCATATAATTCTTCATTGTAGTATTGATTTAATATATCAATATAATTTTTTATAGATATAAATCTTTCTTTAGGGCTTTCTTCTAATATCATTTCCAGCATTTTGTATTCAAAATTTTTTGTATTTTCAGAATCGGGCATACAGTCTTTGTATACTTTAATAAACTGATTAATATTTTCAATATGTTTGTATTCGTTTTTTTCGTTTTTTTCAAGCACTAAATCTATAATTGATTTTGAATTTTTTGTTATATAGAAATTATTAAATATATCGCTATTTATAGAATTTTTATCAAAAAGTATATCTATTTTATAATTAGGTATTGATAAATATAAATTATCATTGCTGGTACATATAATTTCAGGAGAGTTAAATTTAATAGTGTCTATATTCTCTTTTATAAAGTTTATATCTATTGCTGTATATTTTTCTAAATCAATATCCATATTCAGCCTTTAAAATTAAATACTGATAATTATTGCAATAATATACTTTTTTTATTTTTTATTCAATAATTTTATATGATTAAATTAATTTTTTATTTGTAAAAAAAATAATGTAAAAAATCATTTTAGGGTATTGACAATTTTTTTTTATATAGTAGAATATGAAACTCATAGAACTTAAAGTTCATTTATTAATGATGGGGTGTCGTCAAGCGGTAAGACAATTGGTTTTGGTCCAATTATTCGAGGGTTCGAATCCTTCCACCCCAACTTTTCTCTTATATGGTACTTAAATGGGAATAACAGACGAAATATTAATATTAAGCGGTACGGCAAACCCTCAATTGTCTGAAGATGTGGTTAAGAATCTAGGGCTTAAATTGGGTAATATGGAAATACGAAAGTTTGCTGATGGCGAGACTTTTGTTCAGGTAGAAGAAACAGTTAGAAATAAAGACACCTATGTAATACAGCCTACAGGACGCCCTTCTAGCAGTGAAAGCTGGATGGAGCTTTACTGTATTATAGATGCTTTAAAAAGAGCTAGTGCTAAAAGAATTACCGCAGTTATTCCGTACTATGGTTATTCTAGGCAGGATAGAAAGAATGAACCTAGGGTGCCTATAACAGCTAAATTGGTTGCTAATCTTTTGTCAGAAGCCGGAGCTCATAGGGTTTTAGCTTTAGATTTACATGCAGCTCAGATACAAGGCTTTTTTGATATACCTGTAGATCATATGCTTTCAAAACATGTGTTCTTAGATAAAATAAAAAAAGATCTTGATATGTCTAACTCTATTATAGTTTCTCCTGATATAGGAGGCGTAGGAAGAGCTAGAGCTATAGCTAAACAATTAAATCTTGATATAGCTATTATAGACAAAAGAAGAGACAGAGCTAATGAATGTGAAGTAATGAATATTATAGGTGATGTTAATGGCAAAGATGCTATTATTATCGATGATATAATAGATACGGGCGGTACTCTTATAAAAAGTATGCAGGCTTTGAAAAAAGCTGGTATGAGAAAGATATATGTGTTTATAACTCATGCTGTATGTTCCGGTGATGTTTATGAGAGAATTAATGCCAGTGATATAGAAAAGCTTTATATAACAGACAGCTTAAAAGTGATGAAAGATAGATTAGGCAGTAAAATAGAAGTTCTTTCAGTTGCTCCTGTTATTGCAGATGCTATCAGGCATATACATATGGAGCTTTCTATAAGTGTTCTATTTGATAAGTAAAATTAAAGGAAAGAAAAATGAGTGAGAATTATACTATTAAAGCTTTGCAAAGAGATACTAAATTTAAAAGTGTTGGCCGTAAATTAAGAAATGAAGGTTATGCTTTAGCTACTCTTTATGGAAGAGAAAATCAATATTCTATTGCTGTAGAGCTAAAAGAATTTGTTAAAGTTTTTTCTTTAGCAGGTCAGCATGATATAATCACTTTAGATATACAGAATGATAAAGCAAGAGAAGTATTGGTTAAAGATTATCAAATAGATGGTATAAAAAGAAGTATCAGACATATAGATTTTTACGAAATAGATAGAAATAAAAAAATCAAAACTTATGTTCCTATTCATATTGAAGGTACTCCTGAAGGTGTTCGCTTAGGCGGAGGTACTTTAGAGCAGGTTGAATACGGTTTGAATATTAAAGCTTTTCCGGGTTCTATACCTAGAGAATTGGTTGTTGATGTTAGCGAATTAAAAGTAGGAGACAGTTTGCATATTAGCGATATAAAATTCCCAGAAGGTGTTGATCCTGTAGGAGATGCTTCTAAAGCTATTGTTACTGTTGTTACTACTCAAGATGAAGATGCTAACAAAGGTGCCTCAGAAGCATAAAATATAGTTCTAGGGTTACTATTATATGATGAAATTAGTAATGGGACTAGGCAATCCGGGAGAACAGTATAAAAATCATAGACATAATGTCGGATACATGATTTTGGATAGAATTGCCAAGAAACTTAATGTAGAACTTGACATAAAAAAGAAAAAAACAGTTTTTGGAAAGGGTAAATCTGGTAAGATGGAGTATTTGCTCCTTAAACCGCAGACTTTTATGAATCTTTCTGGAGAAGCTGCTCTTTATATGGCAAGTTTTATGAAAATCACTGTTGAAAACATTATAGTTATATATGATGATATGGATATACCTATAGGTGAATTTAGGGTTATACCTTCTAAAAATGATGATTCCGAAGCCGAAGTCAATGATATTGAAATAGATCATAATGGTGTAAAAAGCATAAGAGATTCCTTAAAAAGCTACAATTTTACTAAAATAGGTGTTGGTATAGGAGCATGTCCGGAAGATGAAGAAAAAGCTGACTTTCTTTTAGCTCCTTTTACTAAAGATGAAAGAAAAAGGATAAGAGATATATCTGATAATGTTGTAGATGCTGCTTGTATTGCTTTATTTGAATCTCCTCAGGCTGCTAAAAAGAAATATCCATGATAACTAAATTAATTATAGGGCTGGGAAATCCGGGAGATGAGTATAAAAATAATAGACATAATGTAGGTTTTATACTTATAGATAAAGTAGCTGAAAATTTTAATATCAATTTTGATAATAATAAAAAGAAATCATTATATGCAAGAGCCAAAGAAAAGAATATAGAATATATACTTCTTAAACCGCAGACTTTCATGAATCTTTCCGGCGAATCTGCAATTTTTATATCAAAATTTTTTAATGTAAAACCAGAAGATATAATAGTCATATACGATGACATGGATATACCTTTTGGTACTTTTAAAATTAAAAAAGGCGGAAGTTCAGGCGGGCATAACGGAATAAAAAGTCTTATTTCTCATTTACAAAGTGATGATTTTACAAGAATAAGAATCGGTATAGGAAGACCTAGTGCTGGTAAAAAAGTTAATGATTATGTCCTTTCAAACTTTAGTAAGAAAGAGAGAGAGGAATTGGATACTGCAATTGCATATGATATAATAGATGCTGTAAAAATAGCTTTATTTGAATCTCCTGTAATAGCTCAAAATAAATACAATAAAAAAATAGGTAAAGAAAATTCAGATAAAAATAAAGGTAATAAAAATATGATTAAAATAGTAGCTAGAAATCCTATAAGCCAAGAAAATAAATCAAAATTTATAGAAGCAGCTAAAGAACTTATTGATAAAAGCAGAAAAGAAAAAGGATGCATTTCTTACAATTTGTATGAGAGTGTAGATGGGAAATATCTTACTTTCATAGAAGAATGGAAAGATGAGAAAGCCATAGAAAGTCATAATAATTCAGAGCATTTCAAAGCGATAGTTCCTAAATTGGGAGAATTAACTTCAGGAGATAAAGATGTTATTTTATATAAAGAAATAAAATAATATTTAAATTTTTATTTTAAATGCTGCAATGGTAAAATCATCATCAGGCGACATATATGAAAGATAATCATAAAAATCTTTTTCTATGTTGATGATTATATTTTCAGTTGAATTGTTTCTATTGTTAAATATAACTTTTTTAAATCTATCTATTCCATAAAAATCATATTTATTTTTAGATCTTGATGCTTCTGTCACTCCGTCAGTATAAAATATTAATACATCATCTTTTTTTATATTAACAGTTTCTTCCTCATAATATGCCTGGGGGAAAAGTCCTATTATAGTTCCTCCTTTATTATATTCTTTTATTTCAGAGTTTTGTAATATAAGAATGGGGGTATGAGAGGCATTGGAGTATTTTACAGTTTTGTTTTTTAAATCTATTTCTGCTGCTATCATTGTAAGATAGTAATTGATAGGCAGAATTTTAATTATATAATTATTAATATCATATAAAAAAGAAGAAGGTGATTTGAATGACTGAGCAAAATTTCTAAAAACAGTTTTGAACATAGCAGTTATTATTGCTGCCTCAACACCATGTCCGCTGATATCCGAAATGATAAAAAGTATTCTGTCTTCATCTAGATATATATAATCAAAAAAATCTCCTCCTATAGTTTCAAAAGGTTTATACAATGAAGCAGAGTTTATCTTATTATTGTTAGGCATTTTTTTTGGCATCATATTTTCCTGAAGCTTTCTTGCCTTTTTCATATCTTTTTTATATTGTTTTTTTATATCTTCTAAAACATCATATCTGCCTAATATATAACTGTTTTTTTCTTTCAAATCTTTTATTGCTGTTTGATAATCATTTATTATTGTGCTGTTTATTTTTGAAAATCTGTATATTTTTCCATCTGATGATTTTTCTTCTACTTGTTTATAATCTTGAATTAGGTATAAATTTATAATGTTTTTATATAAAATGATACCGGGAATAAAAAATGAAAGAAATAATATTAATAAAAGTATAAAAATAAATTTATTTTCATAATATGAAATGCATGCTATATTCAAAAGTAAAAATAGTATAAGAAATACCATAGAAATAAATTTAAAAAATATTAAAATTCGTTCATTTTTCATGTTAATTTTGCTTAGGATTAAAAATTATGTTATAGATTATATCAAAAAGATTGTAGTTTGCAAATATTTTTTATAAAATAATAATTATAGATATTGCAAAAATTATACATACTTTATAGAATATAAATATATTAGTAATTTTTAAAAGGATTTTTAATTATTTTATTTTTATCTTTGTTCTCGAGTGCATAACAGCATTTGATTATATATTAAAAAACGGAGGAATTGTTATGATATTAAAACCAATAAAAAGTGAGTTCAATCAGGATTTTCATAATTCTATTTGGAAGGCAAAAAATTATATAAGGGATCATTATGATGAATTAAAAAAACTTCCTAACGGTAAGCATTTGCTAGACAAAGAAATTTGCGAAGGTGCTTTTATCAATGTTACAGAGTATGATAATAAAGATAATCCGCCTTGGGAATCACATTTAAAATATGTTGATGTTCAGATAATATTTGAAGGCTCTGAAGATTTTATAATAGCAAATACTTCTTCATTAAAACCTAAAACTTATGATGAAGCAAGCGATTATCATGATTGGGAAGGAGAGGGAACTGTTCGTTTAACTTTATCTCAGGGAGATATGCTTATACTTCTTCCTTATGATGCTCATAGAGTAGGACTTCCTCCAAAATCAGGAAAAAATCATGTTAAAAAAGCTATAGTTAAAGTACCTTATAAAGGTTAATCAATAATAAAAAATATTAAAGACTGATGCTTATTTTTAGTATCAGTCTTCTTTGTATCATAATTAGCTATTGACAATACTGAAAATATATTGTATGCTATATATCATAAGGTAGGGCTTATACTTCTTTCTAAGATATAAGATTTCCGATAAACTTCGATAATTTACTCTTTTTATATTCAAAAACGAAGACTAGCTGCCTGTCTAGTAATTATAATTTCAATAAAAAAGGAGAATTATATTCTATGAAAGTTATGGGAATAGTTGCAGGAAGACATAACGGAAACAGTGAAATTTTAGTTAAACAAGCTTTAACAGCAGTAAAAGATGCAGGCGGAGAGGCTGTACTTATTAATTTATTTGATTATAATATAAAGCCTTGTTCAGGATGCGAATCTTGTACAATAGGTATTGAAAAGTCATTCAAAGAAGGAAAAGAATATAAAGGATGCATCTATAAAGAAAAAGATGATATGGACAAGATAGTGGAAGTTATGAATCAATGTCAGGGAATAATAGTAGGATGTCCTACTTATGATTTGCTTCCTTCTTCTTTATATTTATCATTTGCTCAAAGATTTTTGGCTTATGAATTATCGTTTAGGATAAAAATAGGGCAGGTAAAAGAAGATCCTCATACAGTGGCTGGACTTATAGGAGTGGGAGGCTCTAAACATGATTGGCAGACTATGAGTTTGGAGGGACTTGCTGCTACAATGTTTACTCAGTCTATTACTGTAGTGGATATGTATTTAGCTGAGAGTGTTGGAAGACCGGGAAATGTTCTTATACATAAAGATTATTTGGATAGGGCATATCAGATGGGTAAAAATGTATCTCAGGCAATAAATACACCTCTTAATGAAAGAAAATGGCTAGGGGATCCAAATTTAGGATTATGTCCTAGATGTCATTCATCTTTAGTATATCCGGGAGAAGAACATTGGGACGGAGTAAAATTTAATTTTGAATGTGCTGTTTGCGGTGCAGGCGGAGATTTGGTAAAGAATGATAATGGAGAATATAAATTTGTAATTGCAGAAAATGGGCTTATAAGAGATAGAAATATTAATGAAGCAAGAGCTGTACATTTACAGGAAATAATGGAAACAAGGAATAATTTTATGTCCAAAAAGAGCGAAATAGAAGAAGAATATAAAAGATTTAGAGAAATGAAATTTGAAACTATAAAATAGCCGTTAATAAAACTTTTTCAATAATATAAAAACAGCACTATGATAATATTTACTTATTTATCATAGTGCTTTTTAGTTATAAATTTTAGATACTATTTTGTATATTTTTCCTCAACTTTATATTCTGTGTGTAGGAAGTGATGGGCTCTTTCTTCAAGCGGTTTTCCAAGGAAGTCATCATAAAGTTTTTTAAGATTTTCATTTTCATGAGAACATCTATGTTTAACAACCTTTTTATCTTCATCATATAAACCTTTAGCCCTGTCGGTTCTAGTTTCATTTGTAGTTCCATAAGGCTGACCGCCTCCGCCTACACATCCTCCCTGACAAGCCATAACTTCTATAAAGTTGTAAGGAGGATTTTCACCTTTTTCTTTAGCTTCTCTCATTTCCTGCATTACAGGATCAACATTATGAAGTCCATTAACAACTGCAAGTTTAACATCTTTATCCATAACTTTAATAGTTGCTCTTTTTACACCTTCAAGTCCTCTCACATCTTCAAAATCAACATTGTTGAGATTACTTCCAGCTATTATATTATAAGCAGTTCTCAAAGCTGCCTCCATAACACCGCCTGTAGCACCGAATATAGTACCAGCTCCGGAATATTCACCTAATATGCTGTCAGCTTCTTCAGGCTCAATTCCTGCAACATCTATACCATAATGTTTAATCATTCTTGCAAATTCTCTTGTTGTTATTACCACATCAACATCTTTGTATCCGCTTGAATACATAGTTTCATTTTTTCTTATTTCATTTTTCTTAGCAGTACAAGGCATAATAGATACATTGAAAATAGTAAAAGGATCTACATTTGCTTTTTCTGAGTAATAAGTTTTTGTCATAGGGGCAAGCATCATATGAGGTGATTTTGCACTTGAAACATTATCGAGCAAGTCTGGGTAATATTCTTCTGCATACTTAACCCAAGCAGGACAGCAGGAAGTGGTCATAGCAGCTGTACCATTGCTTTCTGTAAATCTTTTAACAAATTCATGAGCTTCTTCCATTATAGTCATATCAGCTCCGAAATTAGTATCAAATATAGCATCGAATCCCATTAAACGCAAAGCAGCATATATTTTTCCCGTGATATTATCTCCCGGTTTAAGTCCGAAATATTCTCCCAAAGCAACCCTTACAGAAGGAGCCATTTGAACTGTAACATAAGTATTAGGATCATCAATAGCAGCCTGAACTTCATGAGTTTGATCTGTTTCATAAATAGCAGCTACAGGGCAGTGAGAAGCACATTGTCCGCAGTCTACACAAGGCGAATCTTTTAATGAAACTGCACCCGGAGCAAAATAAGTGTCAAAACCTCTATTAACAAAACCCAAAGCATGAACTTTCTGCATTTCCTGACAAACAACAACACATCTTCCGCATTTAATACATTTTTCCGGATTAAGAACTATACTTCCTGCAGATTCATCTCTAGGGTGATTTTGTTTAATATTATCATATTTAGAATTTCTAACCCCAAAGTCAGCAGCAGCAGTTTGAAGTTCGCATTCTCCATTTCTTATGCAGTTTAAACAATCATTAGGGTGAGCTGATAATACTAATTCCAATACTCCTTTTCTAACTGTATTAATTTCTGCATCATGAGTAATTATATCCATACCATTTTCTACTATAGTAGAGCATGCTCTAGTATATTTATTTCCTTGATTAGCTAATTTTACAACGCATATACCGCAGGCTGATGTAGGCGGTATATCTGGGTGATAACATAATGAAGGTATTTTTATTCCTAATTTTTTGGCAGCTTTTAATATAGTAAGACCTTCTTCAACTTCTATTTGTTTTCCATTTATTTTTATTTTAACCATAATTTTACGCTCCTTATTTAATTTAATTTTTCTTAGGTACAGGCGGAGTGAATATACCTGCTTTATATTCTTCTTCAAAATGCTTTAAAGTTGACATTACAGGGTTAGGGGCGGTGGAACCCAAAGCACATAGCGAGGCTTTTCTCATAGTAAGAGCTATATCTTTTAATTTTTGTATATCTTCTTCTTTAGCTCTTTTTTTGGTAAATTTTTCTAATATTTTAAGCATTTGCATACCGCCTACTCGGCAAGGTACGCATTTACCGCAGCTTTCATCTACACAAAATCCAAGATAGAATTTAGAGAAATCAACCATACTAGTATCTTCATCTATTACTATCATACCGCCGGATCCCATCATAGAACCTAATGCTACTAAATTATCAAAATCTATATGAGTGCCGAATAACGATTCTGGTATTATACCTCCTGAAGGTCCTCCTGTCTGAACACCTTTAACAAACTTGTCATTAGGTATTCCTCCTCCTATATCGAATACTATTTCTCTTATAGTCGTTCCCATAGGCACTTCTACAAGTCCAGATACATTAACATTGCCTGTTAAAGCGAATACTTTAGTTCCTTTTGAATTTTCTGTACCAATAGAAGAGAACCAATTACCGCCATGATTAATAATGGCAGTAACATTTGCAAAAGTTTCAACATTGTTAATAACTGTAGGTTTTTCAAAAAGTCCTTTTATAGCAGGAAAAGGAGGTCTTGGTCTTGGTGTTCCTCTATTTCCTTCTATAGAAGCTATAAGAGCAGTTTCTTCACCGCATACAAAAGCACCAGCTCCGAGTCTTATGTCCAAATCAAATGAGAAATCACTTCCTAAAATTTTCTTTCCTAATAAACCATAATCATAAGCCTGTTTTAAAGCTATTTGCACCCTATCAACAGCAAGACCGTATTCAGCTCTTATATATAAGTAGCCTTTATTCGCTCCTATAGTATAGGCTGCTATAGTCATGGCTTCTATTACAGAATGAGGGTCCCCTTCAAGTATACTTCTATCCATATAAGCACCGGGATCTCCTTCATCAGCATTGCATACTATATATTTTTGATCTGATTCAACTTCTTTTGTAAAGCTCCATTTTTTCCAAGTAGGAAATCCTGCTCCGCCTCGTCCCCTAAGTCCTGAAATCTGCATTTCATGTATTACATCATCAGGAGTCATTTCAAATAATACTTTAGATAAGGCTTTATAACCGTCATTTCCTATATATTCATCTATATTTTCCGGATCTATTATACCGCAGTTTTTTAATACTATTCTTCTTTGTTTCTGATAGAAGTTAATCTCTTTTGAAAAATCTCTATGCTCTCTTTGTTCTTTATATAGTATTCTTAATAATAATTCACCTTTCATTATATGTTTTTCTATAATATCCTGAGCATGTTCAGGTCCTACATGGGTATAAAAAACTCGGCCTGGCATAATTTTTACAACAGGTCCCTGACTGCAAAAACCAAAGCAGCCTGTTTTTACAACTAATACTTGATCTCCTATACCATTTTTTTCTGCATACTCTTTTAATAATTTTACTATTTCATCACTTTTATTTGATTCGCATGCAGTACCTCCGCATACAAGTATATGATATTTATTAGGTTCAGATGATTCTGTACCTTTTCTCAATTCTATTTCTTTAGCTTTATTAATTCTATATTCTTCTAATTTTTTTCTATCTAATTTTTCTGCCATTTTTATACTCCATTTTACTCTTTTTTAGCTTCATCATTTTTAATGAATTTGGCTATATCTTCTACTACAACTCTTCCTGAAACCTCTTCATTGAATGTTATTACAGGTGCTAAACCGCAGCAGCCTATACATCTAACTTCTTCAAGTTTGTATTTTCTATCGGCAGAGTATTTTTGATCCCCTTTGAGATTCAATTTTTTCTTTATTTCTTCTACTAGCTGACCTCCTCCCTTTAAATAACATGCTGTACCCATACATACTGATATACTATTTTCAGCAGGCGGTTCTAGTGAGAAATAGTTATAAAATGTGAGAATTTCATAAATTCTGGCAAGCGGTATATTTACTTCTTCTGATACATATTTTGCAACATTTCTAGGAACATAACCATAATGCTTTTGAATGCCATGACAAATCATAATAAGATTTCCTTCAGAATTTTTCCACTTTTCAACTAATGATTTTATTTCGTCAGCAATATCTTCTTTAGTCAATAGAGAAACATCTTCACTCATTATATACCTCCGTTTATACAATAAAAATTCAAATGATATTCTTATAGTATAGGAAAAAATATATTCAAATTCAATATTATTATGACATATATGTGATTTTTTTGTATATATTTATAGAATCTAAATAGTATAATACTACTATATGGTATTTTATATTGTCATGATATGCTTATAATATTGTAATTTTGTTTATTTTTGTTAAATTATATAGATATTTTCACTTTAATAATTAATTCTGTCTTTTTCCTGAAGCATATTCAAGCATATTAATATCCAAAATTTCTCTATGCGGTTTTAGAAGAGATTTTTCATACTGACATTTCCATTGTACATTTTCAAATATGCTTTGTATGGTATCTCCGCTTTTTATAATATCGCCTTTATCAAATATATAAGCAGCTATATTTAAAGCATGTGATATTATATCATTAGGATTTAGATCATGAAAATGATATTGTATATCAGGTAGACCTATTGCATACATTCCTAAAGTATCAACTATAAGATCATTAGAGTTTTCTACATTAAAAAGTCTTATATTTAATCCAGAAAGTAAAAATCTGAAATCTTTAGGATAATTATTATTGAGTATTTGTTCTGGAAGAAGGAGTTTGCCGCTTTGCTCATTGTATACCGCTGTACAATTATTAAAAAGCTGTAATGCAGTATAAAGCCAATTATTTAAAAGTGTTGTTCTATCTTTATAATCAAGTCCTGCCGCCAAAAAATCGCTAAGCATTATTTCATAATTACAGTTTTTTATTAATTCTTTGGGGTCTTTTATATCCCACATCTGGCTATAATAATAATCGCTTATAGTTGTATAATCAAATTCAAAAGCATTGGGCATCAATATTTGTGCAGGAACTTCTTTATCATCTTTGTATTTTACTTTCAAATCATTTATTGCTATGCTGTAAATACCATCTTCTGATGATATGACTTCTATATCATCATAGAATTTTTTTATTTTCTGTTTGACTAATTCTATATTAGGCAGCTTTGGTTTTTCTTCAAATAATAGTTTATAAAAATATACATGTGAGAAATTAGCCTCATCATGATTTATACTTTTATGATTAGTATTTGTATTAACTTCTTTTTTATCTTTCATATTTAAAAACTCCTATAGCCATAAATATTACTATATTTTTTAATAAAAGCAATGTAGGAATAAAGAATTGTATCAATCATTATAAATGTGTATTATATTATGAAGATAATTTTATTTAATATGTATACTATAATATTTGACTTACAATATATAGACAATATTATTATACTTGTTTATGAGTCCATAATACTTCTAAAGATTTAAAATTTTTAGGTTTATTTTTTATAATAAAATGCTTTTACATAAGATGAATATTCTTCAATTTTCTATACTAAAAAGTATACATAATAAATTTAATTTTGCTATTGAGAAAAAATAAATTTATAAATAATATGAATTTATAAATACAAATAGAGATAAATATGTTAAAAAAATTATTAATCACATCCTTATTATTTACAGTTTTATTTACTTTAAGCTGTGAAAAATTAAAAGAAGCAGCCGGTGAAGTTACAGGAACAATTACAGGAATAGAAAGCACTTATGCTGGAACTTGGAATCTAGATCCAAATAATAGTGCTTCACAATTAATTAGCTCAACTATTACAATAAATAATGATGGTTCTATGGCTTTTAATTATGTAGTTGGAAAGAAAAACATTACTTTCGCATCATCTGAGATATTAAAAATTGGAAATATGTATATGGCTAAACATACAGAGACAGTTACTTCTGGATCTTCTACCCAAGAAGTAACATATTCACTTAATATGACTTTCAATACTACCGTAACACCTAATACAGTAGAAGTAACCTATAATGAAGGAAATGAAACGGATGGAACTTATTATAAAGGTACTTTTATTAAACAATAATGATAAAATTTTAATATAAAAATTATTAAGGAGCTTTAAAAAAGCTCCTTTTTGTTTTCAAATTAATTTTATTTAATTGATAAAATAATATTAATAATGTAAAATGAGGCAAATATTTTTAGAGTTTTATAATGGCTTCAAATAAAAATTGCAAAGCAGAAAAGTTAAATATAAAAAACAAAGATATAAGATATATAATAGAAAAATACAGCTCAGACATAGGTTCAAAATATGTACAATACAGCGGTAATAAAAATAAACGCTATGATGATTATTATATTCTTCATTCTCTAAAAAATATAGTAAATAAAATTAATGCTCTAAAAAAAGAAAATGATAATATAAAAGTATTATTAGTATCAATTAATCCTGGTAAGACAGCTGAATCTAAAAAAAATATAGATATATAGAAATAGAATTAAAAAAAGATTTAATCTATAAAGAAAAAGATACCAATTATACAGATGATATTTATTTATTTTTAGATGAAAATAAAATTTGCTTTTTTGAAATAGGTGTGTTTTTAGAATTATATAATAATTTAAAATCTTATGAGCAATTCAGTTACACTTATATATATGAAATAATTAATAAAATAATAAGCCCTTATAAATTAATATATGAAAATTCCACATTTTTTAATAAAGAAAGAAATTATAAAGATATTATAAAAGATATAAAAAACAACAATTTTGAACTTATAATCAAAGAGAGAGAGATTGAAAAATTGAAGAAAGTAATGCAGGAATATTTTGATAACAATAAAAAAACTGTTTCAATTCTTCCTTCATATAGATTAAATAAAGAAGATAAGAAAAATGAAGAAGATGAGGAAAAGAAGAAACCTAAGAAGCCTAAGAAAACGAGATATTATACATTAGAAAGTTTAATAGTATTAGATGAAATATTAAGAATATACAAAGATATAAAAAGTACGGATTTTGTATTTATAAGAAATATAAGTTATTTAGATGATACTGAAGATATAGCAAAAGAGATATTTAATTTTGATAAGATATTAAAATCAAATATATATACTATTGAAAGTGAAAAATATATAAAGGAAATTATTTTAAATATAAGTGATGATAAAGAAAGACAAAAAGAAATAAAAAAAATCGATATAAAAAATATATTTAATAATTTTGAAAATATACAAATAAAAGACTTAGAGAATACTATATTTTATTTGCATAATACAATACTTAGTCTGATAAGAGATAATAAAAACTATAATATAAAAGAAGAAGATGAACATTTACAAAAAGGCATTTTATACTATGACAGCGTTTTTTATTATTTAAGATATTTTATAGGTTATTTATTTACTGATAAAAAAATTATAAATGAAGAAGAATATGTAAAAATAATAGAGCTTTACATTTATAAATATAATACACTTAGAAATCATAATATTTATAGATTCTACAAATTTTATTTAAATAATGAAACAGCAAAAAAATATAATATAAAAGATTATGGTATCATTGACTATAATATTTATTATTATCAAGATGAAGAAAAAATAATTAAAAATTATTCAATATATGATTATAAAGAAATATATATTTATTATTATAAGTTTATATTGATGAGTATTGCATACAATATTGTAGGATATCATAGAGATGAAAAAGATTATATAAAAACTAGAATAAAAATAAGAGAAGAGAGAGAAAAAATCCAGATATCAGAATATTTAATTTGGGAATTAGCTATAAAGAAGAATTTAAAAAAATAAAAAATGATATTAATAAGTTTAATAGAATGCTTAATAATTTATACTTTATTAATATTATTGATTATAAAGAATATAAAAAATATGATTGTTATAAACTTTTAGAATTAATAAATTATATTTGTTATTTAATTCAAGATGAAGAAAAATTTATAAATATAGAAGAAAATATAAAAGAATTTGAAGTCTATCAATCAATAATAAAAGAAATTATAAAAATAAAAAGCACTGTCAATGAAATTGAAAAAGTTATTGAATATTTGCATGACATTAATATTATTAATAATTTCAATTCAGCTAAAGATATAAAAATAATAGGTTTATTAGGTTTTATTAATAATAAAATTAAAGATAAATTTTCTGATATAGAAGAAAATATAAAAGAGTTTAAAGCATACAAATTAATAAAAAAAGAGATAGAATTAAATAATAAGAAAATAAGATTATATAATAATGGACAAGAATATATTAATAATTCAGAAGATACTTTAAATAAATTATTCTACTCATTTTTGGAAGAAGAATATAAATTAAACTCTGATAGTACAGAAGATATAATTAAAAAAATCAATAATTTCTATAATATATACAGACAATTAGAAATTCCTATAAAAAATATTTAAAAAAAATCAAAAAAAAATTCTTGATTGACCTCCATACGAATATGTCAATAGCTAAAAACATATAAAGGTACTAATATATAACTATGGTTAGATAAAAGTATTTAGCCTAACTAAAAATTATATTTTTAAGGAGGAGCAATATGAGCAAAAAAAACAATCATAATGCTGACATTTCAAATGCCAATAAAGGTACATATGGAACCAATATTACCTATGATAAGAATCAAGGCAACAGAGGTAAACAGATGAACCCTAATCAGAAAAAATAATAAATAAAATTTTTTCTGTAAGCCGCTTCAAATTATTTATTAGTTTGGGGCGGTAAAAAATTATAAACAATTAAAATTAGTATAAAAAAGTTTATATCTAATGATAGCGAGGTATTAAAAAAATTAATAATAATATTTAAGGAGATTGTATAATGAACATTTACTTATTTATTGACTTGCATGGAAAAAGAGCAAAAGAAGTAAGAAGCTGCTTCATAAATTTATTAAAGATACTGTATATATTAAAAATAGTATTTGGAGATAGTTTAAGCATTGATATGGAGGTGGTATTTGGAAGAGGGCTTCATAGTGAGAATAACAAACCTATTTTGAAATATGTTGTTTTAAGACAAGCTCAAAAATATAAATATTTAGGTTATCAATATAAATTAAATAAAAAAACAGCTAACGGCTCTATGATTATAACTTTTTAATTTTGACTTTATAAAAATAAGGTAAATGTAAAATGGCTAGAAGAGATGAAAACAATAATATTGATATAAATGCTAAAAGAGATATAAACCATTCTGATTTGCACTATTTTATAAAAAGCAAAAAATATACTCTGCCAAAATATTCATTTATTTTAAGGAGCAAAAAAAGATTAATGTCTATAGGAGAGTTTTTGAAACTTCTTGAAGAAAATAATATAAAGAATATGAGCATTAATTTATTAAGAGAATGGGATAATAAAGAAATTCTTCCAGCATACAGAGTAGAAAAAGGAATGGTTAGAACAGAAAGCAGATACTACATAATTGAGCATCTTGATATTGTAAGGGAGATAGTAAAATTAAAATCATACGGACTTGAGATAAGAGAGATAGAAAATATTATTTTTGAAAATAAATCTTTTGAAATACTTTTCTTATCAAAAATAATAAAAAACAAAGAGTTATTTATGAAGATGAAAGATATTGTAAAAAACATACATCATATAGAAGATAAGCTTGTAAGTTCTATATGCACTGAAGTGAAAAAAATATTTAATATCAATGACGCTGATTTTAAAGACACTTTTAATGATAAGTATTTAAACACTATATTAAATGATTATAAAAAGAGTAATTTAAATACTGATGAAGCAAGAATATTGTTATTATCATTAATACTTTTAAGTTTGTACAATTCTTATGATAATAATTGTTTTGACAGAAAAAAGTTCTCTAAACAGTTTTACAGTATCATAAGCGAAAATAAAAATCATACCTAACCATACTTAGGTGCATACTTTATTGATTAATAATATTGAATAAAGAGCAAATATATTTAATATAGGTAAATGCTTTTAAACATTTGATAACTTATTAAAGGTAATAAAAAATCTTTAATTGTTATAAATAAAAAATAGGAGATTTCAAAATGACTAAAAAAATTTTATCAATTGCTGCTGCCATAATTTTATCAAGTTTTTTAATGATTGGATGCAGTAATAAGACTACAGATCCTACACCTAATAAAGGTATAGAAACATATCAAGGAAATTGGCAGCCTAAAGATACTAGTAAACCTTATGGGGGTACTTTTACAATAAATGCTGATGGTTCAATTCTTATGGACGATTCTGAAGGTACAACTATACAAAAAAATCAGATAACAGACAAAGGTAATGAAGTGTATGAGTTTAGCATACAAGGATATACAATAACTCTTACATTTAAAGATGCTTCAAATTGTATTATGAATCAAGGCGGAATGAATATAGAGATGACTAAAGTTAATTAAAAATTATCAGTATTATAATAAAAACCTGTCTTAATAGTTTTATTATGACAGGTTTTGCTTTAAAATAATTTTACCACGCGTTGAACTTGCTGCATAAATAAAGTTAGTCAGCAATTACATAGTTCACTATAAATTAGAATTCTATTTATCGCGTGCAGTTAAAAGACATAAAATTTAAAAAATGCTTGGGTGGGCATGCTTTTTCTTGATTAGTTATCAATATAAATAAAATACATATTACAGAGTAAACTATAAATTTTAAAGGGTGGGGATTAAAATAAATTTTCTTTTGAATTTTTTTCTAATTCCCCGCCCATTATATTTATTAATGTATTTTGAAATTAAAATTTAATTTTGTTTTTTGTTTTATATGGATATCAAAGCACCCGCCCTAGCTTTTATTAAATTTATAGCTTTATATAACTTATAAAAAATAAAATCCTTTACAATTTGAGATCTATTTAGTATAATCTTAAATATCTAAATTTATAAAAGGGATATAATTATGCTCAATGATGAATTACAGGAATTAAGAAAAGAAATTGATAGAATAGATAAGCAGATAGTAAATTTGATAGATGAAAGAATGAAAATAAGTTTGAAAGTAGGTGAGACAAAAAAGAAATATGATGCCCCTATATTCGATCCTAAAAGAGAAAAAGAAGTAATAGAAAAAAAAATAGAATTACTTGAAAATAAAGAATTATCAGGATTAATTACCACTATTTATAATGATATAATGTATACATCAAAACAGCTGCAGAAACATTTAATTGACGAATATAATTCATCAGGAGATAAAATAGATGATAATAAAAAAAAGATAAAATACGATGAAAAAGTAGTATATCAGGGCAGAGAAGGCGGAAACGGACATGAAGCTGCTTTAAAATTTTTCGGGGAGAATGCTAAACTAGTAAAGAAGGAACATTTTGATGATGTACTTGAGAGTATAAGAAGCGGAGAATGTTATTATGGAGTTTTGCCTTTAGAAAATTCTTCCACAGGAATGGTTAATGAAGTTTTGGATATACTCGCTGATTATAATTGTAAAATAGTCGGAGAAGTTTATCTTCCTATAGAATACGGACTTATGGCAAAAAAAGGTACTAGTATAAAAGATATTAAAAAAGTAATATCTCATCATCAGGCTTTAAAGCAATGCTCTAATTTTATAAAAGAAAATAATTTTAAAGAGTTAACAGCATCTAATACAGCAGAGGCAGCATTCATAGTTTCTAATGGAGATGATAAAACAATGGCTTCCATTTCTAATAAGCATTCTTGCAAAATTTATGATTTAGAAATGCTTGAAGAAAATATTGAAAATATTAAAGGCAATACCACTCGTTTCATTATAGTTGCTAATTATGATAATGCTTTAACGACAGGCAATAAAATGACTATCAGATTTCTTCTGCCGCATGAAGAAGGAAGTTTGGCGGATTCTTTGGAGAAATTAAAAAGTTTTAATTTAACTTCTATAGTGAGCCGTCCGCATGTTGAAAGAAAATGGCAGTATTATTTTTATATTGATATGACAGGTGATTTTAAAAAGAATGAGTCAAAGTTTGAAGAGTTTAGAAAAAGTGTTGAAAATTTAATTATTTTGGGTGTTTATAATGAATAATAAAAATATAAAAAATAATAAAATTATATTTATTATAGGTTTGCCTGGATGCGGAAAAAGTGCATTATCAAAAATGCTTGCTGAAAAATTAAATTATAATCTGTACGATATGGATTCTTTTATAGAAAATAAAGAGGGTAGAACTATAACAGATATTTTTGCTAATAATGGAGAGGATTATTTTAGAAATATTGAAAGTGAAGTATTGCATGAATTAAGTCTTTTAAGTAATGCTGTTATATCTACAGGCGGAGGTATAGTTCTCTCTGAAAAAAATAGAAATATTATGAGGGATAAAGGATTTACTATTTTTGTAGATAGAAAACCTGAGATCATACTTGAAAATATAGATCCTGCCCAAAGACCTCTTCTTGCAAAGGATAAAAATAAATTATTGGAATTATCTAAGCAAAGAGACAGTTTATACAGAGAATCATCACATATTATATTCACTCATAACAGTTGGGAAGATAGTATTGATAATACTTTTAAAAAATTTTATGAAAGCATTAAAAATTACTGTTGATAAAATTTAAAAGAAGTATTATATTATTTAATTTATATAGCAAATTATATATCATAATAATGTTAGGATTAAAGTATGATAGCTGTTTTCGTTAATATGATAGCAGTTCTTGTAGGTTCTGTTATAGGTTTTGCATTTAAAAATAAATTATCAAAAAGGTATGAAGAACCTGTTTTTATAGCAGCAGGTATAATATCTCTTACTATCGGTATAACTATGGCTATAATTACAAAGCATATATTGATATTTGCTGTGTCAATAATGCTTGGAGGAGTTACAGGCACATTTTTTAGGATAGAAGAAAAAATAGAATCTTTCGGCGAGTTCTTAAAAAATAAATTTGCTTTTAAGGAAAATTCAGGTAATTTTGCTTTAGGATTTTTAACTTCTTCAATACTTTTCTGTTCAGGCTCTATGTCTATATTAGGGTCATTTCAGGCAGGAACTCAGGGTATATATGATTTAATATTCACTAAAAGTGTAATAGACGGATTTGTTGCAGTATTTATGTCTACAGTTTATGGTATAGGAGTTGCTTTTTCTATAATAAGCATATTTGTATATCAAGGTGCTTTAACTATACTTTCATCTTTTTTAGAGCCTTATGTTTCTGAAACAATGCTTAATGAAGTTTCTGCTGTCGGCGGAGCTACAGTTATGATGATAGGAATAAATTTATTAAAATTAACTAAAATAAAAACAGGAGATTTTCTTCCTGCTTTAATTTATTCTATTTTACTTGTTTTACTTATACCTTATATTCAATTTTTATGATATAATATATAAAAAATGTTAGGAGATATTATCAATGGAAGACATATTAAAAGAGTATATTGACTATACTAAGCAAAAATCACATGTTGAAGAAGTTGCAAATAAAAAACTTGTATCTCAAAATGAGAAATTTTTAAAATTAAAAGAGTATGTAAAAGAAAATCATGATAAAGAATTGGATATATGCAGACAAATAGCATCAGAATTTGAAAATATGGATATACTAAAATCATACTATGCTGCCAATTTTGTAGGACATTCGCTTCATCATGAGGATATAATAGATGATGAAATAGGTAAAAATATTATTAATTTATTTTTTAGAAATATAGATAATGCCTGCCGTTTTATAGAGAATGCTGCTCAGTTTTATAATGTAGATGAAGATGATCTTACTGATGATGATATAGCCCGCATTAATATAGATATTATGTACAGATTAGATTATAAACCGTTAGAGGCATTTATTGGAATAGATATGATGATTCCTCCTGTTATGACTGTTATATGTTCCAATCAGGATTTAAGAAAGTATTTTATTAATTTAGGACTTGAAGATCATATAGAATATTTAGAGCCTTATATTAATGCTTTATCATATATACATATTGGTATAGAGGCATGCTGTAAGACTAAAATCCTCGTTCTTTCTCGTAAAGTACAGAGAGGTTTTTATATAGAGGCTTCAGATATGAGTAATGGATATTATCTTATAACACTATTAGAAGCAGAATTATATAAAAAAGGATTATTAAAAAGATACGGTATAGATAATTATGAGTTTAATGAAACTATTTATAATATAGCCATTGGAGATGAACATCCTCAGGAATTAATGGAAACAGAGGCACATCAGCAGTATTACACAATATATGCACTTCAAAAAGACGGCAGTTACAATATTGAAGATGAGAATGGCGAATTGGATTGTTATAAAATATTATATAGCGATATGTCTCCGGAAGAAATTCCTGATTTGGACGGCACTCATATATTGATTATGGATAGTGAAGGAATGTGGACAAAACCTGTAAAATGGGATATAAGCTATTTCACAAAACCTCATCAGAAATTAAAACCTTATGTGAAGATATTAGATGAAATATCAGATGAAGAATATAATACTTGGATAGAAAAAATAAAGAATTCTAATTAAAGCGATAAATGAATAGCTGATAACTGAATAATGAAGTTGTCAGCTTAATTTTTAAGAATGCATAAATAAAAAGTTTATCGCTAACAATAATACAAAGCTTATTTAATTAATATTGAAAATAAGTCTTTTTTATAGTTTGATTTTAATTTGCTTGTTTTATCTTATAGAAGTTTTGAATTCGGCTGTGAATGTGGAATCCTGATTATCTTTCACTGTTGCTTTAGCATTATAAACAGCAGAAGGAAGATATTTACCATTTTTATCAAGTCCAGACCATATACAAGCAGCTGTTTTTTTTGAAGCATCAATAATTAAATCTTTTGAATCCATTAAATCACCATTTTGAGAATATATTTCCACTTTAGCACTTATAATTTCACCGCTTTTAATAGATACTTTATATGTAGTATTCTCACCATTAGAAGGCGAAAAGGGATTAGGGTAGTTATAAAACTCAGAAATGCTTGAGCTAGGTTTATTAGGCGAACATGAAATATAAAGGAAAGCTAAAAGAAGTATTATAAAAGTATTTCTTTTAGCTGTCCATATTTTTAATAAATTATTTATCATTAATGTTATCAGTCAGTAGTGAATAATATTCTTCCGCAGTGGAAACACATAATAATTTGATTTTGTCTTCTAACTTCATTAACAGTCATTTTAGGTATAGCAACATTACAAGCACTGCATTTATAATTTTCTATTTTAGCTAGGGCTTCACCTTTATTTTCTTTAATTCTTTTGTAATTTTCTAATACAGCAACATCAATTTTGCTTAATATAGTGTCTTTGTATTTTTTATACTCTTCTAAAACAACATCAGATTTTTGCTGAGAGTGAGTAGAGCTGTAAAGTTCATAGGCTTTAATTTGTATTTCAGCTCTTTCAAGTTCAATTAAGAATTTAATTTGTTTTTCAGCTTCAAATTTTTCATCTAATTTTTTGAATGATTCTAAAACAGAAGCAAGTTCATCATAGCTTTTAGTAGCCATAACTTTATCAAGTATTTCTTTTTGATTTACCAAGAAGAAAATTTGAGAAAGGTTAAGAAGGTAATCCTGCGGGTTATCAAGATCGGAAAGTATTGCAAATACAAGTTTAACAGGACTTTTTTCATCAGAATCTGAATCATAGTTAATTTCATCTTTTAAGAAACCAACAAATATATCAGTTTTTCCATAACCTTGTATTCTTCCATGAGGAACAGCAACCCCATTTCCAATGTTAGTAGTGTATTCATCTTCACGTTTTTTGAATGCATCGAATATAGCATCTGCAGAAGCAGAAGCAACTGGTGCAATTTTTTCACTTAACGCTCTAAAAAGTGATTCTTTGTCTTTTGATTCCAAATCTTCAAATACATGTTCTTTTGTGATTTTGTCAATTATTTTGAGCATACAATCTCCTAGTTTTATACATATTCTAATATTATATGATAGTATATAAAAAATATCAACTTTATTTTTATATACATTACCTCTAATTATTACTCTCCGCTGCCAAGCAATGCTTTTCTTTCCTCTATAACCTTATCGGCTAAAGGTCCTGTAAGCTCTTGATAGTGGGAATGTTCCATTTCAAAAGTACCTTTTCCTGAAGTAGATGCTTTCATTTCTATAGAGTAAGTAAGCATTTCAGATAATGGAACTTCAGCTTTAATCATCTGTATAGTATTTGATGCTGCTTCCATACCCAAAATTTTTCCTCTTTTACCTGTAAGTTCATTCATTATAGCACCTGTAAACTCCTCAGGCACATAAACTGTAACTTTCATAATAGGCTCTAATAATACAGGGCTTGCATTTTTGAACGCTTCTTTTGCTGCCATAGAACCTGCTATTCTAAATGACAATTCATTAGAATCTACATCATGGTATTTACCGTCAAAAAGTCTTACTTTTATATCTACCATAGGATATCTTCCCAAAGGTCCCTGTGCCATAGCATCTTGTATACCTTTTTCTACTCCCGGTATATATTGTTTAGGTATGGCTCCTCCAAATATATCATTAACAAATTCATAACCGCCGTCTCTAGGAAGAGGTTCTACTTCTAGATGAACTTCTCCGAACTGTCCGCTTCCTCCGGATTGTTTTTTATGTCTGTATTGTGCCTGAGCTTTCTTTCTTATAGTTTCTCTGTATGCTACTCTAGGAACACTTTGTTCTATTTCAGCTTTAGTAAGAGATACTACTCTCTCCAATGCTAATTTTACCTGTAAAGCACCCATAGCTTTAATAATAGTTTCTTTAGTTTCACTGTCATACTCTACATGGAAAGTTAAATCTTCCTGAGCAATAGTATCAAGAACTTCAAGAGCTTTTATATCATTTTTGAGTATTTTAATAGCGGTAAAGTATATAGGCTGAGGTACTTTAAGCGGTAAGAATTGGAATGGAGCAGACGGAGAACTTATAGTATCACCTGTTCTGCAGTCTGAAAGTTTTGCTAATACTCCTATATCTCCTGCTGTAATAGTATCGCTTTCTATTTGTTTTTTTCCTCTAGCCATATATATATGAGATACTTTTTCTTTTTTACTTGTTCTGGAATTATATATTTCATCGCCGCTTTTTATACTTCCTGAACGAACTTTAAAGAAAGATATTCTTCCGGCATATTGATCTATAGTAGTTTTGAATACAAAGGCAGCGAAAGGATTATTATCACCCAATATGCTTCTTGTTGCAGGTTCATTAGTGAGAAGGTCTGTGCCGTCTGTAACAGGTACATAAGAAGGCGAAGGCATATATCTTATTATGGTATCAAGAACTGCTCCCATACCTATATCTCTTATAGAAGTTCCAAATAAAATAGGTACTACTTTATATTGAAGTATAGATTTTGTTAGAGCTTCTATATATTCTTCATCTGTAAATTTGCCGCCGTCTAAGTATCTTTCCATAAGTCCGTCATCAACTTCGCATACTAATTCTTTTAATCTATCGCGGGTTGTCCTGTACTCTTCATAATATTCTTCAGGTATTTCTGCCTCTACTATTTTTCCATGATCATCTCTGAAATATGCTTTATGATAAATAACATCTATTATACCTTTAAAATCTTTACCGTTACCCATAGGAATTTGTATAGGAACTACAGGAGGTTCTTTAAAGTTATTTTCGATTTTTTCTAATAAAGCTTTATGATCAACCATTTCTTTATCTATTTTATTGATAAATACTATTCTAGGTCTTCTGAAACTATTAGCCATCTGCCAATGTTTTTCTGTTTCTATTTGTATTCCGAATTCTGCATCTATAACAACTATGCATGATTCAGCTACTCTTAAAGCAGGGTTAATCTCACCGCTGAAATCACCAGACCCAGGAATGTCCAGCAAATTAATTTTATGCTCCTTCCATTCTATCAAACTTAAAGAAGTTCTTATGGACATTTTTTGCTTGATTTCTTCGTCTGTATAATCACTGACTGTAGTTCCTCTTTCGATTTCACCTTTTTTATCTATAGATTTAGCTCTATAGAGTAAGGCTTCATTCAAACTAGTTTTACCGCTTCCCACATGTCCTAAAAGTGCAACATTACGAATACTTTCTGGGTTATAAATTTTTCCCATAAACATTCCTCCTTTGGTAACAGAAATTATTTTGATGTAATAGATTATTATTTGTTATATGATTTGACTTGTTTCTAAAGAAGCTTAAAGAATAAGCTGATTCATAGAAAACTAAGTAATGCATGATAACTCAAGTATAGTAAAAAAAATCTCAAAAATCAAATTTTATACTCTATTTTTATTATTAAGCAATAATTAATAAATATTAGTTTTTATTTTATTTAGAAAAATTTTATAAATAAAAATATTGATGTCAATACATCGTTAATATTTTATGATTTATATCTATAACAAATAAATCTATTATATGTATAGCATTAATACCTACATACAAATATTTCATAAAGTATATAATGAATGATCAAAATCTTGAATCTGTTATGTCATTGATTATGATACTTTTTACTTTTTATATATTCTATGCATATTATAATATCATATCTAATTTATTGTACGCTATAGGACAAATTAAATATATTCTTTTTCAGTCTTTTATAGTTAATACTTTTTTTAATATACTATATTTCATTTTGTATTTAAAAGGACTATATGAGGTTACACTTTTGAACATAACTTTAAGATTTGTAATTGCTATTTTAATATCTACGGTGATTATATATATAATTTATTTTGCTAAGATTAGAAAAATTATAGAATTAGAAAAACATAATATATAAAAAATTACTGCATTTATTTTTATAAAAAATGCAGTAATTTATAATTTTATTTTGTTTAATCAATTTATAATTCAGATTTTTTTGTATATAAAGTTTTTCCTTCTTTTATAGTTTCAAGCACTTCTATATCTTTTATTTTTACAGGATCGCATGTTAGAGGATTATCGCTTAATATCACCAAATCTGCAAATTTACCCTCTTCAATAGTTCCTTTTATATCTTCTTCTTTATTTTGATAAGCAGCATTAATAGTTATAGCCTTTAAAGCCTCATAAGGAGTAACCTTCTGATTTTCGCCTAGTAATACTCCGTCTCTTGTAATCCTATTAACAGCACACCAAATAGTTTCAAGCATATTAGGTTTGATAACAGGTGTGTCCTGATGATATGTGAAGCACAAATTATTATTTAATGCTGTTTTTGAAGCACTAATCTGAGAAGCTCTTTCCATACCTAAATTTGCCAAATGAACATCTCCCCAATAATATACATGTGCTACAAATATAGAAGGTATAATATTAAGGTTTGACATAGAAGTATATTGTTCTTCTCTTATTATTTGGCTATGTACTAAAACTGCTCTGTAATTATTAGTAGTATTTCTTTTTATCATAACATTACTGAATGCATTGATATACTGATCTGCTGCTGCATCACCGTTACAATGAGCCTGAAGCTGCATTTTATCATCTAATGCAGTTTCTACAAATTTTTCTACATCGCTATTACTATATATTCCATATCCTCTATATCTTGCAGGACCGCTTACATAAGGCTGTTCAAGCCATGCTGTCTTTGCCTGAGGAGAACCGTCTAAAAATATTTTATATCCTCCTATTTTAAATCTGTTTTTGTAATTTCCTATCATATCACTATTGGTTTTTGCTAATGAATAAGAATTTTTCAAATCTATAAAACCTATAACATCAATTCTAAATCTGTTATTAGTTATCATATTATTTATAAGAGGAAATTCTGCCGTAGAAATTAAAGCATCCTGTGCTGTTGTAATACCGTATCCCAAATAAACATCTTCTGCCTGATTGATAAAGTTCATCAAGTCCTCATCTGTAAAAGAAAATTTGATACTTTGTGCATAATGCATAAATGCTGCCTCTTCCATATATCCTGTAGGTTTTCTGCTGTTAGGATATCTTGCTATCACACCTCCGGGTATATCTGGAGTATTTTCATTAACTCCAAACTCTTCTAGTGCCTTTGAATTCATAGCTCCGACATGTCCAGAAGCATGAGTTATAAATATTGGATGAGTAGTAGAAATTTTATCTAAATCATCTCTGTCTGGATTTTTTTTATTTGGCAGTAAATTATTATCATATCCGAAACCAACTACCCAAGCATCTGGTTTTAATTTATTAACTTCTATATAATTAGTAATTTTCTGAGCAATCTCAAGCATATTAGTAGATCCTGTCAAATCTACTGTAGTAAGCGACTGAGCAAATCTCACCATATGACTATGTGCATCTATAAAAGAAGGCATTAAAGTTTTACCATTCAAGTCTACTATTTCAGCATATACATTATTTATTAAACTCTTTTTATCTTCTTCTGTATAGGCTACCTTCATAATAGTATTATCTCTTACTTCAATAGCCTTAGCATAAGAAGCCTCATCTCCTTTCATAGTGAGTATATTACCATTATGATAAACTTTTATTTTATGCGATGTTTTATCATAGCATGAGTTAATAATAAAGCCCATTAGTAAGCAAAAGATAAAGAAGTATATATTTTTCATTTTTATCTCCTTATATTGTTATTTCTATTTTATTATTTTCATTATCAAGTATTACGCTCTCATAATATCCGTCGCCTGTTGTTCTTGGATATGATGCGATTTTAAATCCGTCACTCTCTAATTCTTTTGTGAGGCTGTCAACTTTTTCTTTACTTCCAACAGATACTGCAATATGAGCAAAACCGTATATATCATCATTAGTGTTTCTATTCTTTATATCCTTTCTAGTCATTATTTCCAATCGGCAGTTATCTTCAAATGTTAGAAAATATGATTCAAAACCTTTCTTCTCATTAATATATTTATCATTGCATTTACAGTTAAAATACTTAATATAAAAATTTTTAATACTCTCTAAATCTTTAACCCAAACAGCAATATGAGATATTTTCATGTTATAGCCTCATAACAAAATTCTTATATTATTATAACATTAATATAAAAATTAAAAATAGTCATTTTCTTTTTATATGAGTAATTACAGTAAAAAATAATGAACTATCGATTAAAAATTATTAAGAATTTATTTTAATAGAAATAATTATAATAAAAATCACTTTTCAAAACTATTGATATAATAAGCATTGGATATATAATCATTATATTAAAAAATTAATTAGGAAATAGTATCAATGAATTATCGTATCTTTATAGAAAAAAAAGACGGCTTTAATTTGGAAGCTAAAAGATTAGAAAATCAATTAAAAGAAAATTTTAAAATAAAATCTAGTGTAAGACTTCTCAATGTTTATGATATATTTAACATAGAAGAAAGCCAGTTACAAAACTCTATTAAAGTAATATTTTCAGAGCCTCCTACTGATCAAATAGTTGAAAAAAAAGATTTTGAACACTTAAAATATTTTGCAGTAGAATATTTACCAGGGCAGTTTGACCAAAGGGCAGATTCAGCAGTTCAATGCCTTAAACTAATATATAACAATATTGAAAATGTTTCTATAGTAAGCGGTAAGGTTATAGTTTTTGAAGGAAATATTGATGAAAGCACTATAGAAAAAATAAAAAAATTCTATATTAACCCCGTTGAAAGCAGAGAAAAAGATTTAAGCAAATTAGAAATAGAAGAATCTCAAAAGGCTGATGATATAAAAGATGTAGAAAACTTTATTAGTTTTAACAGTGAAGAATTAGCAGAGTATAGAAATAATCTTGATTTGGCTATGACATATAAAGATATAGAGTTCGTACAGAATTATTTCAAAAACGAAGAGAAAAGAAACCCGACAGAAACAGAAATAAAAGTTCTTGATACATATTGGTCAGATCACTGCAGACACACAACATTTATGACAAAAATTAATGATGTGCAGTTGGAAGATGCATTAAAAGAAAATAATAAAAGTAATTTTGCAGAAGTGGTACTTAATGCCATTAACAGATACTATGAAATGAGAAAAGAGCTTTACGGTGAAGATGCTGACAGTAAAAGAGATATTAACTTAATGGACATGGCAACAATATCAGCAAAATATATAAAGAAAAAAGGCAAACTTGAAGATTTAGAGATTTCAGATGAGATAAATGCATGTTCTATCTATATAGATGTTGATGCTGTAGATGAAAATGGCAATAATAAAATAGAAAAATATTTATTAATGTTTAAAAATGAAACTCATAATCACCCTACAGAGATTGAACCTTTCGGGGGAGCTTCTACTTGTTTGGGAGGTGCTATAAGAGATCCTCTCTCTGGAAGAAGCTATGTATATCAGGCTATAAGAGTTACAGGAAGTGCAAACCCCTTAGAAAAATTAGAAGATACTTTGGCTGGAAAACTTCCTCAAAAGAAAATTACTACTACAGCAGCTGCTGGATATTCTTCCTATGGAAACCAAATAGGGCTTACAACTTGTTTGGTTAATGAAATATACGATGAAGGATATAAAGCAAAAAGACTTGAAGTAGGGGCAGTTGTAGGAGCTGTTCCGGTAAGCTATGTAAGAAGAGAAAAACCAAAATCAGGCGATATTGTTATAGTGCTTGGCGGAAGAACAGGAAGAGATGGATGCGGAGGAGCTACAGGTTCATCAAAAAGCCATACTGACACATCTTTAAGACTATGCGGTGCTGAAGTACAAAAGGGTAATGCCCCAGAAGAGAGAAAAATACAGAGATTATTTAGAAATAAAGAGGTTACAAAATTAATAAAAAAATGTAATGATTTTGGTGCTGGCGGAGTTTCAGTTGCTATTGGAGAATTGTCTGATGGAATAGACATTAATCTTGATGTACTTCCTGTAAAATATTTAGGATTAAATGGTACTGAACTAGCAATATCAGAATCTCAAGAGAGAATGGCTGTTGTAGTTGAAAGTAAAGATGCTGATAAGTTTATAAAATTAGCTAATGATGAAAATATTGAAGCTACAAAGGTTGCTGTAATAACTGACACTAACAGACTTGTGATGTACTTAAAAGGCAAAAAAATTGTAGATATAAGCCGTAAGTTTTTAGATACCAACGGAGCTAAACAGGAAACTAATGCAGTATTAAAAAATATTGATTTTGAAAATAATCCTTTTAGTACAAAAAATGCATGCTCTTTAAAATCGCATTGGTTTAATATGATAGAGGATTTAAATGTTGCTTCTCAAAAAGGTTTAGTAGAAATGTTTGACTCATCAATAGGAGCTTCTACAGTGTTAATGCCTTTCGGCGGAAAATATCAAATGACTCCAAGTGATGTAAGCATTCAAAAAATACCAATATTCGATAACAATGCTAAAGAAATAAATACGGCTTCTGCTATTACTTGGGGGTATAATCCTTCTATTATGAAATGGTCAGAGTTTCATGGCGGAATATACTCTGTAATAGAATCTATGTCAAAACTCGTTTCTGTTGGAGTAAATTATAAAAATATAAGATTATCATTCCAAGAATATTTTGAAAAGTTAGGCAATGACGCTAAAAAATGGGGAAAGGTTTATTCTGCATTACTTGGTACAATATATGCTCAGACAGAGTTTGATATACCAGCTATAGGAGGAAAGGATTCTATGAGCGGTACTTTTAATAATATATCTGTGCCTTCTACTTTAATATCATTTGCAGTAGCAGCTATTGACAGTAATGATGTAATTTCTCCAGAGTTCAAATCTGCTAATAATTATGTTTACTTAATAAAGCATAATATGAAAGAAAATTATATGCCTAATATAGAAGAGATAAAAGAAAACTTTGACTTCTTACATCAAAATATAAAAGACAAAAAAATATTATCCGCATACACTATTAAATTTGGAGGTATTGCTGAGGCTTTAACAAAAATGTCTTTTGGTAACAGAATAGGCGTTGACATAAAAGATGAGCTTTACTTCTTTAATCTTATGCCTGCTTCATTTATAGTAGAAACTAAAGAAGAATTAAATTATAAAAATGCTATTCTAATAGGAAAAACTATTAACGAATACAAAATAAAAGTATGCGGTGAAGTTATAGACTTAGAAGAAATAGAAAAATCATGGCTTGAAAAATTATCAAGTGTATTTCCTTACAAAACTAATGAAGAAATAGAAACTTACACGCTAGCTATTTATGAGAGAAAAACTCCTTTTATATGCAAAAATAAAAAAGCTAAACCTAATGTTTTAATAGCTTCATTTTTAGGTACAAACTGCGAATATGACACTCAAAAAGCGTTTTCTGATGCAGGAGCTTGCACTGATATATTTGTATTTAGAAATATAAAACCAGAATATATAAAAGAATCAATAGAAGAGATGTCTAAAAAAATAGATAACTCTCAAATATTTATGATACCTGGCGGATTTAGTGCTGCAGATGAACCAGACGGTTCTGGAAAGTTTATTTCTGCAATACTTACAAATGAAAAAATAAAAACTTCTATACATAAATTATTAGAAAGAGATGGGCTTGTTTTAGGTATATGTAACGGTTTTCAGGCATTAATAAAATCTGGACTTCTTCCTTATGGAAAAATAGGAAACATTACAGAGAACTCCCCTACTCTTACATTCAACAAAATAGGAAGGCATATTTCCCAAATGGTTACAACAAAGGTAGTATCAAATAATTCTCCTTGGCTTTATAATATACCTGTTGGAAGCGAATTAGTTGTTCCTGTTTCTCATGGCGAGGGCAGATTCTTTGCTGATGAAAATATTATAAAGGAACTCATCAAAAAAGGACAAGTTGCCACACAATATGTTAACTTTGAATCAGAGCCTACTAATGAGTTTAGATTTAATCCTAATGGTTCAGCTTATGCTATAGAAGGTATAATTTCAGAAGATGGAAAAGTTTTAGGTAAAATGGGACATAGCGAAAGATACTCAAATAATTTATACAAAAATATCATTACAAAAGATATTTACAATATTTTTGAAAATGGTGTGAATTATTTTAAATAAAAAGTTATTAAATATATAATATAAAAGAAAGCTGCTATCTTAAAGTAAAGACAGCAGCTTTTATAATAAAATTGTTATAATATTATTCTTTTACAAATAAAATATCACATCCTATATCAATTAAAACTTTATATCCTTTAGTTTTCATAAAGTCAATTAGTGTATTTTCTTTTTCATTATTTTCAATGGTTAAAAGCCCAAAACTATAAGTATTAAAATCTATAGTCTTTAATATATCTAATTCTCCGCCTTCAATATCAAGAGATAAAAAATCTATATGTTTTATTTCACTATGATAATTCTTCATTAAATCATTAAAAGTAATAGATTTAATATTTATATATTCTAAATTATCTATTTTTGCTTCAGATTTTATTCTTTTGGCATGCTCATCAGAGCAATGTTTTTCTAAAACATTTAAAGCATCTACCTTAGATCTAATAAATTTAATACTATCAGAATTTTCACTATCAATAGCAAAATTATATGTATAACATTTTCTATTCTTTTTTAAAAGTTCAAAATTATCAGGATCTGCTTCTATACAAATACCATTCCATCCTAATTTTTCAAATATATATGTATTATTAATCCATTCACCATTATGTGCACCTATATCTATAAAGAATCCATTTTTTTTACCATTAAAATATTCATATACTAAAAAATCTTGATCATATTGACTTTTAAATTTTATATTATTATTTATTTCTATAATGTTTTTTAAAAATGAATATTTATTATTTAAATAAACATTTTCATTTACAGCATTTTTTAGATAATTTCTTATTTCTTTAAATGGAACCCACCATAAAAAATTATTAATAGTTTTGATATCCATTATTCCTCCTTAAAATTTTTTTAAAATAAAAATACCTAACAATGGCTGTTAGGTTTATATGATTTCTAAAAATAAAGATTATTATATTAGTTGGCTTGGCTTGTAGATTCTAGCCATAAATTATTATAAATATATTGAATATTCATGTTTTTTATTATATATTATAAAATATTAAAATGCAATTTTTTTTACTTAAAAAATATATAAATTTACTTTTTATTAAAATTAATTTAGAGGAATAAACAATGCATATATCAGATATAGCAAAAGAAAAAATTAAATTAATAGCTGCTGACTTAGACGGAACTTTACTTAACAGCAATAAAGAAATTTCAGAATATAATCAAAAAATAATTAAGAAACTTATTAATAAATATAATATAGACTTCATATTATCAAGCGGAAGACCTTATGAAGGAATAAAAAATTATAATGAAATTTTAGAAAATAATAATTTGTCTATTATTTTTAACGGAGCTTCTATTGCTGATAATGATGGTAATATAATATTTAGAAAAACTTTAGATGAAGAGGCTTCTAAACAAATAATAGAATTATCAAAAAAATACGATGTATGTCTGCATGTTTATGATAATGGAAAATATATTGTTTCAAAAGAAAATTTTCCAATAAAATCTTATGTTCAAATAGAGAATAAAGTTAATGTAATTGCGGGACTTGAAAATATCAATGATTACAGATTTGATAAAATGCTTATTTTAGGAGAAAGGGATATTTTAGAAAAATTAAAAGAAGAAATTGACTCGTTAAATTGCGTTCACACTTGTTTTTCAGGTACTTTGTTTTTAGAAGCTGTAAATAAAGAAGCAAATAAAGGAAATGCATTAAAAAAAATATGTGAAATTAAAAAAATAGATATAAAAGATACTATTGCTTTTGGAGATAATTTTAATGATATAGAGATGATAGAGTATTCTGGTATTGGTGTCGCTATGGGAAATGCTGAAGAAAATGTAAAACAAAAAGCTGATTATATTGCTCTTTCTAATGAGGAAGATGGAGTCGGAAAGTTTTTAAGCAGTATTTTTTCAATATAATAAATTTAAAAAGTTGTTTTATGGAAGAATTAGATTTAATAAAAAATAAAATAAAAAGCATAAAAAAAGAATTAATCAGCATAAGAAGAGATATGCATTCCAATCCTGAATTATCAAATGAAGAGTTTAGAACTATGGAATTAATATCTAAATATTTAACATCTCATAATATAAGGCATAGAACAAAATCTGCCGGTACAGGTATTATAGCTGATATTGATGGTATTGATAAAAAATTTACAGTTGCTTTTAGGGCGGATATTGATGCTCTTCCAATAGAAGATTTAAAACATTGTGATTATTCTTCTAAGAATAAAGGTGTCTGTCATGCATGCGGTCATGATGTGCATACTGCTATTAATATGGGTATAGCAAATATATTTTCAAATAGTACTGATAATAAAGAAAAAATTATTCCTCCTTGCAATGTTCGTTTAATATTTCAGCCGGCAGAAGAAACTACAGGCGGTGCTTTTCGTATGATAAAAGATAATGCACTAGAAAATGTTAATGTTATATATGGTATCCATGTTTCATCTAATGCTGATATCGGATATATACAGATAAACGATAATATAGTTAATGCTAGCTGTTTAGATTTTATAATAAAAGTTTATGGAAGAAGCAGTCATGGTGCTAACCCTTCAGGAGGAGTTGATGCTATAGTTATTGCATCAAAAATAATAAATGATTTACAAACAGTAATAAGCAGGAATATTGCAGCAGAGGATAGTGCAGTTATTACGGTTGGTACTATTAATGGAGGTACTGCTACAAATATAATATGCGATTATGTTGAAATGACAGGTACCATAAGAGCTTTAAAAGAAGGCATTATGGAGAAAGTAAAGTTAAGAATAAAAAAGATGATAAAGTTTATAGCAAATTCATTTGATGGAGATGCGGAGTTTATAGAAACTGTTTATTTTGCAAGTCTTGTAAATTGGAAAGAGGCTTCAAATATTGTGAGAGAGAATGCTTCTAAGTTGTTGGGTGAAAATAAAGTATTAGAATTAAGTCCTTCTTTAGGTTCTGAAGATTTTTCTTTTTTTGTTCAGAATAAACCGGGAGCATTTTTTTATTTAGGTGCTAGGAATGAAAAGAAGGGGATAGTATATAAAGCACATAATGGATTATTTGATGTGGATGAAAACTGTATAGAAATAGGATTGATGCTTCAGATAATGAATCTATATAAAAGCTATTTGGAAAAAGATTTATTTTATATTGGCAAAGAAAGAAATTAATATATTTTGATATTATATTTTTATATAGATAAAAAAATTATAAATAATTGTATAAAAAAATATATATTATATAATATGTATTCAATATTTTAATTTTTATGGATGCATATATGAAAAATATAAAATTCAAAGATAATAGTTTTTATCTGATCTCTTTATTATTAATATTATTGCTGTATTATTCTATAACTCAAATTTTATTTCCAATGTTTTCAGTTATGAAAATGAATTTCAGTATTGCTGATATATTGTATATTTATTTGTTTTCTATAATATCCTATATACTATCTAATAAAAATAATTATATATCTTATTTTTTTATAATAGTTGCGGTATTTTCGTTTTTTGCTATAGAACCATTAGGAATTACTATAGAATCCAAGCCTCTATTTTTTACTGATATGCCGGATTTGTATCCTTCTCTTATAGAGGTTCTTCCGTTATATATGAAAATTATAACAGTATCTGCTACTATTTTGTATTTCGGACTTTTACTTGCTTATGCTTTATATTTTATATATAGATTGATTAAAATGTACAAAATAGATATTAAAAAAGCTGTTATAATGACTTTAATAGTAGCAACTGTAACTTATATATCATTTTTTAGAAATATCAAAATGGATTCTATATATGTTGATTATATTAATATAGCTAATAAGTACGGTATTATTAACACTATAAGTTATAGAATTTCTTATGATAAATTTATGAAAGTAAATGCAAATATGGAAAATGTACAGGAGGCAGTTAACATATTAAAAGATGCTCAGAATAAAAGAGATATATCCAATTTAATACTATCTTATGATTCGGATAAAAATAGAGATGTATTTGTAATATTTTTAGAATCTTTTTATGATTATGAACATTTTCTTCCTTTAATGGATAAAGATCCTTTTCCTGAAGAATACAGAGAATGGGCAAGTAATTCAACTAAAGTAGGACCTAATGACAGCTATGGAAGTTTATTCGCTAGAATTTCGGGACTTACAGGAACTTCTCCTATATTTCCTAAAAAACAAAAAACACCTATATACACAGCTTTGCCTTATTTGATGAAAGAAAATGGATATTATACTATAGCTTTAGAGGAATCAGATGTAACATATTATCTTGATGCATTATTTCCTAATATAGGCATAGATGAAGTTGTATTTAATTTGGGACTTACAAATATAAAAAATTATATAAATACTAATGATTTTGATAAGCCTGTATTTATAACAGGGTTTACATTCATGGGGCATGCAGGAAGCCATGTTGAAAATGACTTAGATGTATATGAAAATAATAAGAGATTTATGGATAAAATAGATAAAAGAGATATACCTGTTTTAGTTGAAACAATGGAAAATTCAGCATTAACTGCCAAAGATATAATAGATACAAAAAATACTATATTAGAAAAATACCCAGATGCTCTTATAATATTTAAACATGATCACTTATATCCGTATTTAAAAACTATAATACATAATTCAACTATAGATGATTCAATGAAAGAGGATTTCTTTTATTCTTATGATATTTCCCCTATATTGATATGGAATGGAACTAATGGCTATTATAAATTTGAAGAGAATGGATTTCCTCCTGAAAATATACCTATGTTTGTTGCTGTAAATACAGGAGCTGATTATACAAATTCTATAATATCATTATTATATAAGGATAAAACAGACGGCATTATAAGGTTTTATAATTCATTTTATACAAATGATAATGGAAAAATAGTCAGAATAGAAATAGATAAAAATAGTTTGCCGTATAAGCAGAATAATGCTCAGAGAATATTATCTCAAGATTTATTTAGAGGACAAAAGTATTTTTATGAATGTATAAATAATTAATTTTTTATAATAATAAGGACTGACAATTAACTGTCAGCCCTTGTTTTTATTAGATTATTAGTCTAATTTATCTCCTACAATTTTGCCGTTGTTATCAACATAAACTTCTCTGTTGTTTCCTAATTTTAATTTAAAGCTTAAATATTCTTTGCTTATTTCTAATACAGGAACTTGAGGATATTTAGCTTCTACTGTTTTAATTATATTAGCAGGTACAAATTTTGTAGTTATAGGCTGATTATTTCCAGCTACATCAGTCCAATCTCCATTTTTATCAAAATCAATTTCTACACCGCTTGCTAATTCTACTTTATATGATTGTCTGTCCTGTTCAGCATAAACTATCTGATCATTTGCAAAATTGGCTTTCACAAAATCCTGTGCTTTTTTAGGAAGCTGATTTGCCTGTATAGCTATATCAGCAGCAAAGGCACTAACAGCAAACAGCATCATTACGGATGAGATTAATATAATTTGTTTTAAATGTTTTATCATAAGATAACTCCTTTTGTTTTTTGTTATACTTATATGATAATACATAAATTAGTAAATGTCAAGTTATTTTACAATATTTTTAAAATAAATTTACTTAAATTATGAAAAAGTAAATAAAAAGTAATAAATGTAAATATATTTTAAATAAAAAAATCCGGTATTAATAAAATATACCGGATCTTTTATTGATTTTTTAATTATTAATCTAATTTATCTCCTGTTATCTGTCCGTTATTAGATACATAAACTTCTCTATTATTTGATAGTTTTAATTTGTAACTATTATATTCTTTGCTTATATCTAGAACCTCAATCTGCGGGTATTTTGTTTTTACAGCATTTAATATTGCAGCAGGTATAAATTGAGTAGGTATAGGTCTGTTATTTCCAGCTACATCAGTCCAATTTCCAGATTTATCAAAGTCAATTTCTATTCCGCTTGCTAATTCCACTTTATATGATTGTCTGTCTTGCTCTGCATAAACTATTTGATCATTTGGAAAATTAGTTTTTACAAAAGTTTGAGCATTTTGTGGTAATTGATTAGCTTGTATAGGCATATCCTCTGCTGTTAAAATTAGGCTTGAAAGCATCATTAAAGATACTATAGAGATGAAAAGTTTTAATTTTTTCTTCATACGCTTCTCCTATTCATTAAAATCATTTAGCAGTAATTAAAACTTATACATTTTTTTTATGTAAAATATTGTTTATAAATAATATCTTTTTTTACAATTTTTTTAATAATATTATATTTTAATAATTTTATATAATTTTTTATATAAAATTTGTATATAAAAAAACTCTTTATTAAAAATAATTTACAAAAAAATGTTGACTTTTTATAAAAAAATCTTAAATTATTCTAATATGAAGTAAAAATAGGAGGGAGTATGGCTCATAATATTATAGATGGATATAGAAAAATAGAAGGTAATTATCCAACTTATAGAGAATATCTAATACATTTCTATTGTAAAGATTGTTCTAATTTTTGGGCAGTAGATGATAAAGAAATTAATATATCAGAAGATGATGATATTTCTCAAATTGATGATATCATTGAAGATTCAGTTTCTCATTGTCCAATATGCGGATCGACAAATATAACAAGAAGCAATAATAATTAATAAATGAAAAGATAGTATTAAAAGAGAAAATGTATTTTATATATTTTCTCTTTTATTTTCTATAAAATCAACAATTTCTTTGCATCCCATATCTTTAGCTATATTAAGTGCATCTTTGTTATCTTCATTTTTGACTCTTAAATCAGCCCCATTTTCTATAAGCATCTGCGTAGCTTTTATATTATTATTTTTTACAGCTATTATTAAAGCAGTGTCTCCTCTTACATCCATATCATTAATATTAGCACCATTTTTGATAAGGTATTCTATAGTGTCTAAAGCCCCATCTTCTGCGGCATACATCAACGGAGTTTTATTGCTGAAATCTTTTGAATTAATATTAACGCCAGAGGCTATTAATCTCTTAATTTTTGAAAGATCACCATATAAACAAGCTATATGTATATTTTCTGAGCTTTCTATTCTAATATTTTTAGCTATTTTTTTCATAATAGGCCATAATATTACTACAGCCACTATTACAACTATGATGATAGTGTTGAAATTCATTGTTTTTTCCAAATTTTATATAAATTTATATACGGGTAATATGTTTATAAAACAATATAAAATTATTATAGTAAAAGCTATTATTTTTTTAAATAAATAAATTTTCCTTCCTTGTTTTTAGTATCTATTACTATATCTTTTCCCTTTAACTCCATAGCTGAGTTATATATAACATAAGGTATATTCAATGATTTTAAAAGTATAGCCGCATGAGATACCGCACTTCCATTTATAGAAATCACACCTTTTATATTTTGTCCTAATTCAGTTATAATAGAGGCATACACATTATCAACTATTAATATTGTATTATCCTCACTAGGCATATTAATTTTTATATCTAATAAATATTTTAAAACTTGATATAGTATATCTTCTATATCATATTTTCTTTCTTTTATGTATCCTTCATCTAAAGAATCAAAACTTTTGAATATATTTCTCATTACTTTATTGTATGAATAAGCAGCAGAATATTTTTTATTATCTATTAAATCGTATACTTCTTTTAAAGCATAATCATCAAAAAGCATAGATATATAAGTTTCAAATATTAAATATTCATTATTTTGCAGATTTTTTTCTTCTATGATTGTTTTTTGTTCTATAAGATCCTTTTTCACATTTTCAATTGCAGTATTGAATTTATCTTTTTCAGATTTGGCATCTTTTATATATTCTTTTTTTACATCTATACCAAAATACATATAAACTGCTTTTCCAACTACATATCCGTCAGATACTACAATAATATTATTATTTATAGAGTTTTGATGAAGGGTTTTCTTTTTTGTTTCAATTTTGCCATTTACCAAATGTTCAAATCTATCCAAAACCTGATCAGCATCTGGTCCTTTAGCATATATTTCCATAACATCGCCATATTCTATATTTAATAAAGTTACTTTAGTGATACTATCTGCAGATACAGGCGGCTTATGTTTAGTCTTATTGGAAATATATACCTCGCTTTTAGAATTAGCTATCAAATTAATAAACATAAATACAGGTCTGGCATGAAAACCATTTTCTAATAATATCTTATATTCTCCTTTCACATAATCTTTAAATTCTATATTATCTAATACTTCATTATTTGCATTATAATCAACTTTATCTTTAACATAAGATATTTTAGGCGTTAAACTTTCAAGAGATTCATTAATAACTTCGTCTATATTTTTACCTAATGAAGACTGTATAGCAGCATTTATTCCTCCCTCTATAAAAGGAGCTGAAGTCATTCTGACATTTGCTGATTTTTTTTCATCAAGCATAGATATTGCAAGTTCAGAACTTATCAAAGCACTTCCCAAATCGCAAAATATGATAACTCCGTCATCTGAATATACACTTTCTATTGCATTAAAAACATCAACAGCATCAGTACCAATTTCTTGGTGATTTTTCCCTGTTCCTCCTGAAAATGATATATCAACATTATTAATATTAGTAACTTCCTTTATGTACTCAGCAGCAATTTTAGCAAGTTTATAACTATGTGAAACAAATATTAAACTAACCACATTAATTCCTTTTAATATAATTTTTTATAAAATATTTATTAATTCTTTTATCATCATAAATGAAGAAGTTGCTCCAGGATCCTGATGACCTGCACTTCTTTCTCCTAAATAGCTAGCTCTTCCTTTAGTAGCAATCATATCTATAGTTGATTTCATTCCATTTTCAGCTGATGTTAATACTTTGCTTTTAAAATCTTCTATATTTTCATTATTTTCTTTCATAGCATTAAATGCCGGAAATAGAGTATCAAGCATAGTTTTTTCACCTTCTTTAGATTTTCCTAATGCTGATATGGCATTTATTCCTTTATTAAATATTTCTGTTATATCTTTTAATGTTAATTCCTCTTTATTAGCAGAAACTATACTAGCATTAAGAAAGAAAGTACCGTATAAAGGTCCTGAAGCTCCGCCTACATTTTTTATAAGAAGTGTTGCTGTTTGTTTAAATATAGCAGATATTGCAGAATTCTCATCTTTACTTAAAGCATCTCTTACAAAATCAAAACCTCTGCTCATATTTATTCCATGATCAGCATCTCCTATATCAGCATCCAATTTGGTAAGATAATCTTTATTTTCATCGTATACAAGAGACAGATTAATAAGCCATTCTTTTATTTTTGTATTATTACACATAAATATATCCTTTATAAAATAAAAATTGTTTGCTAAAATGTTATGCCAAATAAACTTTACAGATGTGCTCAATTTTTATATTTATCTTTTTTGTATTTTAAAACTATATTTATTATTGCTATGTTATTAATAAAAAATTTTATTAAAAAACAATATTAAATTTTAATTTGACAAACAATCAGCTTATAATTTTACGAATTACATCCCCCATCTTAAAGCAGCTGTATGTACAGGATAATCCCAAAGTTTTAATATATCATCATTAGTTTTCATTAAACTAATAGAAGCACCTGCCATATCTATAGAAGTAACATAATTACCTATTAAGTTTCTTACTATTTTTATTCCTTTTTTTTCAGCTATTTTAACAGCATCATTATACAATATGTAAAGTTCCATTAGAGGAGTAGCTCCCATACCATTAATCATACATATAACATCATCGCCATTTTTGTATGGTATGTCAGAGCATATAGCTTCCATCATTATTTCCGCTATTTCAGAAGATGCTTTCAGTTTTGTTCTTTCTCTTCCCGGTTCTCCATGAATTCCTATACCAATTTCCATTTCATTATCAGATATATCAAATGTAGGTTTTCCAACTGCCGGAACTGTACATGAAGTTAAAGCCATACCCATAGATCTGGCATTTTCTTTACAATAATTTGCATATTCCAAAACTTTATTTATATCATCTCCTCTTTCAGCAGAAGCCCCGCATATCTTTTCAAAAAATACAGTAGCTCCAACTCCTCTTCTTCCTGTGGTGTATAGACTGTCTTTAACCGACACATCATCATCTATAATAATACTTCTAGCATCAATACCCTCAGCTTTGCATAATTCTTCAGCCATTTGAAAATTCATAACATCTCCGGTGTAATTTTTTACTAGAAATATAATTCCTTTATTATTGTTTATTGATTTAGCAGCTTCTTCCATTTGATCCGGAGTAGGTGAAGTAAATATCTCACCCGGACAAGCTGCATCAAGCATACCATATCCTACAAATCCGGCATGTAAAGGCTCATGTCCTGAACCTCCGCCTGAAATTAATGATACTTTGGTATTTTTATTGGCTCTTATTACATATATAGGATCATAATTAACTTTTAAAATATTAGAGTATGCTTTTTCCATGCCTTGAAGTTCTTCTAATATTATATTATTTACATCATTAATTATTTTTTTCATAATTCTCACTCCTATATTTTTTTATTTTGTATATATTATGTTACTTAATATATTTATATTATAAAACACATACATCTTTTTGCAATAGAATATATGGAATTTTATTAATAATTAATTTAAAAATTATCTGTAATAAAAAATTTAGTATATATGAGAAATACAGTATTTTTATATATGATTATTTTTTTATAAATTTTGTAAATTTGCTTGCAATTATTGAATAATAATAGTATTATTAATAGAAGTTAATATATTAAGGGGTTGTATAATGCTCAAGAAAATATTTATCGTAACATTAATGTTTGCATTTTCTTTATCATCTGTTTTTGCTCAAGATACTACTACCACAACTACTACTGATACAGAAACTACAGGCAATAAGCCAAGAGAACAATTAGCTCAAAATTTTGTGGATGCATTGGCTGCTCAAGATGAAAAACTTTTAATATCAGCTATAGAAGGCGGTAGTCCTCAAGTTAAAGCTATGTGTTTCAAAGCTTTAAGTGAAAAAGGTGCTAGTTCTGAAACTCTATTAGAAGCAATTAACAGATATGTAAGCTATGGTTTAAATGCACCTTCTAGTCAGAATTCTGATTCTATGGTTCGTTATCAGGCTTTACAGGCTGCTAAAGCTGCTAAGTCAGAAACTTCTGTAGAATATATATCACAAATGTTATATTCTGAACAAGAAACTTCTAATATTATAGCTGCTGCTCAGGCATTAGGCGAAATAGGAAGTCCTAAAGGTGTAGCTGCTTTGCTTTTCCAATTAAGATTAGCTAAAACTCAGGCTATAGTTTATGAAGTTGCTGTTGCTTTAGGTAAAATAGGTGATCAGGCTGCTTTAAGTGATTTGATAGATTTAGCTCAAAATGATCAATACTTCGTAGTTGTTAGACAAGCTGCTGTTGATGCTATAAAAAATATTAAACCTTCATCAGATAGCGGAAATAACAATACAACAACTACTACTACTGATACCGCAGCTCAGTAATATTAGTTAATAAAAACATTAATTTAATTTTGAATAAAAAAAGTCTGTCTAAGTAGGCAGACTTTTTTATTTATATACTTTTTAAGTATTGATGATAATTTTTTATTACTGAAAAAATATTATTTTGCGATAATATATAATTAAATATATATTGATAAATTATAATTTTACTGTAGAATATAACATTCTTTTGTTGTAATTAATATTTAAAGGATTTTTAATGATCAAAGTTGATAATATAGTTAAGTATTATGGAGAACATATAGCATTAAAAGGGGTATCCTACACTATAAACAAGGGCGAAATAGTAGGTTTTTTAGGTCCGAATGGAGCTGGTAAAAGCACTATGATGCGTATAATTACAGGTTATCTTCCGGCTACAAGCGGATATGTTTATTTAGATGATTATGAGGTTTACGACAATCCTATAGAAATTAAAAAAAGAATAGGGTATATGCCTGAAAATGTTTCACTATACACTGAAATGACAGTTATAGATTATCTTAGATTTTGTGCAAAACTTAAAGGCATACCAAGAAAACATATAAAAACTGCTTTGGAAAATACTATAGAAATAACAGGACTCACAAAATATAGAAACAGAATAATAGGGCATTTATCAAAAGGTTATAAGCAGCGTACGGGAATAGCACAGGCAATAATACATGATCCTGAAGTTCTGATATTAGATGAACCTACAAGCGGTTTAGACCCTAATCAATTAATAGAGGTTAGGTCTTTAATAAAAAGTTTAGGCGGAACAAGAACTGTTATACTTTCTACTCATATATTAAGCGAAGTTGAAGATACTTGTGAAAGGGCTTTAATTATAGACAGCGGAGAGCTTATTGCTGAAGATACAATAGAAGGGTTAAAAATGGCTATGGATAGAGAAATATTGGGTGGCAATATAGAACTTAAAGTAGCTGACAGATATAATGATGCTCTTTTATGTGTTAGGGAAGTTAATGGAGTTGTTCAGGCAGAAGCTAACTCTTATGGGGATATTATTATTGAATGTGAGAGAGGAAATGATTCTAGGGCACAAATAGTTAAGCATTTAGTTAATAATAATTTTGATGTTCTGGAGATAAGGGCTAAAGAAAGATCATTAGAAGAAGTATTCATTTACTTTACAGATAAGAAGAAAAATGAAGATTTTGATAAATCTAAATATATCAGAGATGCTGTATTGAATGCAGAAAATAATGAAGAATAAATAATTAATTAAGAGGTTAAGATAAATGAGAAATATATATGTTGTATTTTCAAGAGAAATTCAATCTTTTTATGTATCGCCATTATATTATATATTAGGATTTATATATCTTGCTTTGACAGGATACTTTTTTACTATAGAAATCTATTATAGCAGACTTGCTGTTATGGAAAACACCATGTATAATATTGGATTTTTTACAATATTATTCCTTTCTATTCTTTGTATGAAACTTATAGCAGAGGAAAGGGCTTCTGGAACTTTTGAACTTATAATGACAGCACCAATCACTTCATTACAATATGTTTTAGGAAAATATTTATCTGTATTGGTTGTATATGCTTCACTTCTGGTGATGACTTTTGTTTATCCTATACTTCTTATGATTTTCGGAAAGCCTGATATTGGAGTAATATTCAGCGGATATTTGGGATTATTCCTTTTAGGTACTGCAATACTTGGTCTTGGACTTATTGCAACAAGTATATCTAAAAGTCAGTTAGTAGCTGCTATTTTAGGAGTATCTATGGGAATATTTGCATATATAATAAATTGGCTTAGTGAAATGTTTACTGGGGCTAGCAAGATATTGAATGCTATTTCTATAACAACATACTTTTCTGATTTTACTAAAGGTATGATAGATATACAGAATGTTATATTCTTTTTAATTTGGGCTGTTGCATGTATATCAATATCTACTATGTTTGTAGAATCTTATAAGTGGCAGTAATCTTATTAAGAGAGGTTCATTAAAATGTCTAATATAGTTGAGTATGTGAAAAATAATGATATAGAAAATGTAAAAAAATGTTTGGAGTCTGATAATTCTTTAGCGGATGCAAGAGATGAAGAGTCTAGATTCACATTGCTTATGATTTGTGCTAAGAAGGGATATTTTGATATAGCCAAACTTTTAGTAGAAGAAGGAGCTAATTTAAATGCAAGAAGTAAAACGGGTATAACTGCTTTAATGTTTGCATGTGCTGAGAAACAAGTGAAAATAGCTGAGTATTTAATAGATTCTGGTGCTGATGTTAATTTAAGGGACAGACCATTATTTTCAGCCCTTCTTTATGCCTCTCTAACAAAAGAGCATGATATAATAAAAGCATTAGTTGAGGCGGGTGCTGATGTTAATGCTAAGAATTTCAAACTTGTAACACCATTAATGTTTGCTGCTGGTATAAATGACATAGAAACTATGAAATTATTAATAGAAAATGGGGCAGATATAGAGCATAAAAATAGAGACGGTGAAAGAGCTTTAGAATTTGCTATTCGTAAAGAGCAGAAAGAAGCAGAAGAATATTTAAAGACTGTTTCTAAATAATTTTTTTAAAATATATTCATTTAATTGATTTTTAAAAATACAAATACTAGAAATAATTATGCTTTCTAATATTAAAATAAAAGTGAATATTATATTTCCAAAATACACTTGATTATCTTTATCTATAAATGTATTTAAATCTGTTCCGTAAGTATTTATATTGTATAAAAGTCTAATAAAGAAATAAGCACTAATTAATATGTTAATAGATACGAAAGAAATAACATGAAGTTTATCTAATAGTTTTTCGTTTATATGAAATAATTTAGTCAAAAAAACATTTATCATTTTTATAAAATAGTATAATAGAATAAATAATAGTAAAATTATTAAGCTTTGGGCGATTAGTATTGGGCTAAACATTAATATCTCAAACATAGCTGTACTCATATTTTTATTATACATCATATTTGTATTTTTTCAATTATAAAAAATTTAACATAATTCTATATAATTAGTTATATATATTTGTAAATTTATTGCGGATATTATATTATGCAAAAATATTTAATTTTAATATTTATCATATTTAATGTTTTTTTATATCCTGAATATATAATCGGTTCCGGTAAATATGATATCAATAGAGATGAAGATAAGATTTTTATATATGCTGGGGATAATAATTATAAAGGAGTAAAAAATTTATTATATAATGGAATTGATGTCAATATACTTGACATTGATAAAGTATCTCCTTTGATGATAGCTTCTTTTAACGGATTTAATGATATAGTTGATTTACTTATAAAAAATAATGCTGATGTAAATATAGTCAATAATTTCGGATATAGTGCTATGATGGCAGCGGCTGCCGGAGGTCATTATGATGTTTTTAATATATTATTAGATAATGGCTCAAATATCAATCAAGTCAATAATGACGAAAACAATGTATTGATAGAGGCTTGTTTTTCTGAGAATACTGATATAATTAAAAAAATATTAGAGCTTGACATTGATATTAATCATCAAAATAATATGGGGTATACCGCATTGATACAGGCTGTCATAAATGATTATGAAGATGCTGTTAATATTTTACTAGAGAATAACGCTGATATTAATATTATTAGCGATGATGGTAAAAGTGCATTGATGTTTGCCGTTATTAGAAAAAATACTGATATAATTGATATTTTACTTAAATATAATCCTAATATTAATATTGAAGATAATGATTCAAATACAGCTTTAGATTATGCTTATGATACAGGCAATGAAAAAATTATTAATATGATTAGAGAATATTACGAGAATAATAACTAAAAAATACGATCAAGTTATCATATTTATTTCTTTTTATGAAATGCAATCCGATAAATATCTTACTTAATATCGGGATTTTTGCATGGAAATGGAAGAAGAACATAATTTTATAAAAAATGAAGAAAATTATGAACCTGAAATAGAAAAGTCTTCTTCAAAAGTTGTTATGTTAACAACTTTATTCCTTGTTTTATTAATCGCTGGAATATGCTATTGGATATATAATTCAAATACATATAATAAATCCTATTCATATAAAAGTAATATACAGACTAATACTCAATTAAGTAATAAAAATGATATTCTAAATAGAAATAATATAAAGAAAAATTTAGATTATTTACTAGAAATAAAATATAAAGAATATATCGCTCCTCATGTTAATAGTTTCAATTCAATTATAGATAAAAGCGGTTTATTAAATGTAGATACTAGAACTATAGCTATTATATTTGCAGCTACATTACTCACTATTATTGCCTCTATGTTTTTATTTAGAGGAAGTGATTCTAAAGCATTAGAAAGTGCTGATTCAGATGTTAGTTTTTTTAATAGGGATAGCAATGATAATAATAAAGATAAAAAAGATGAAAGTATTAATAAATTGGATACATCAGGTATTATTAATTCAATAGGTTTAGATAATGAGCAAAAAATTATTGATACAAATAATGATGGGGATAAGTTAGTTTTGAAAAATGATTATTATAAATACAATAAGAATGGAGATAATTTATTTTGGAATGTTATAAAGAAAAATAAGAATGATGAAAATTTAGATATAAATGAATTATCCCTTATGGCTTTAAGAGAGGTTGAAAATGGAAATGATGATAATGCAATAAACATATATACGAAAATATTGAGTTTTGATGATAATAATACGGCTGTATTAAAAAGCAGGGCATTGCTGTTTAATAAAAAATATGAAGAAACTTCTGAAGATAAATATTTTGATGCTGCTTTAAAAGATTATAATAAAATAATAGATATTAATAGTTTTAATGAATATAGCAGTACAGACACTTTGAAAGACAGAGCGGTTCTTTATACTAAAAAATATCATTATACATCTAATGAGAATTATTTTAATTTAGCTTTAAATGATTATAATAGGATAGTTAGTGATAATAATGATAAAGATGATTTAAGCACATTGCTTATATATTCAGATCTTTATAATGAAAAATATAAAAATACTCATGATAAAAAATATTTTCAAATGTCTTTAGATAATTATAATAAGGCTCTTGCTATAGATAATAGTAATACTTCTATATATATAAACAGAGGCTGGCTTTATTTAACAGATTACAAAATTTGTAAAGATATAGAAAGTTTAGATAATGCTGAAAAAGATATAAAGCATGGACTTACTTTAGAAAAAGATAATTTTTATCTTTTGAATAATGGCGGAATAACATCGCTTTATAAATACAAACTAGAAAAACAGGTAAAAGATTTAAAAGAGTCTGAATATAGTTTTCTAAAATCTATTAAGAATAATAAATCAAATTCTGTTTTGGCTGAAAGTTATTATTATTTGTCATTGGTTTATGATGAATACGCCAAACTTACTACCATTACAGCTGAAAAGATGAAGGAATACACTGAAAAAAGTAAGTATTATTTTGAAGAATCAAGGAAATTGGGATATTCTCCTGAGCCAATATCTAAATAAATTTTTTGTAATTTATATAAATAATTAAATATTATTTTTGTCTATTATGCATAATATGGAAATTTAAAATCTATAGACTTTGAATTTTGGAATTTAGAAGATTAATGTCCGTTTACCCTGCTGCATATACCTTCTACTATTGTATTATAATCTTTTGTATTTTCTATATTGAGAAGATGTCCTGCATTCTCTGCGATAAATAAATCTTTATCAGGAGCTGTTATAGTTTCATAGTATTCTTTTACAATAACAGTAGGTACCTGCCAATCATCAGCACCGCATATAAAAAATATAGGCATACTGAAGTTTGTAAATTTACTTGTATCATAATCAATTATATAATATATAAGATTTTTATTTAATATTAATGAATTATGATTAAAGATATCTTTAAATGAGTATATAGGACTTTGTTTAATTATTTTATTTAATTTATCATTGCCTTCATAATACCCAGCTAATTTATATTTTACTTGTATCTCCCTGAAATTTTTAAATATTTCAAATACATTATTTTTATTTATAATAGAAGGATAATTTTTTAATTTCTCTATTTTTTTGATATATTTCTGATTATTGCTTTTTTGAACAATATTATAACAATAATCAAATCCGGTTTTCTCTCCTATTTGAAAATTTACAACTTGCCCCATACCAATATAGGCAGAAACTAGATTAGGAAATTTTTTTATAAATTCAATTCCCAAAACACTTCCCCAAGAATGCCCTAGTAAAATAATATATTTAGAATTATATCTTAATTTAATATAATTAATTGTTTCTTTCAAATCTATAAGCAGTTTCTCTATAGTGATATCTTTATCTTTTGATTTATTTCTTGCCTGAGTTTTTCCTGTTCCTCTTTGATCATAGTACACTAAATTATAGTTTTGAGTTTTTGAATGCATTTTATATAGAAAATATGCTTCGCTTTCTCCTGGGCCTCCATGCAGAAACAGTAAAGTTGTATCCGATTTTTTTGGGTAATGTATAAAATATTGTTCTATACCATTTATATTTACATATTCTTCAAAAAATATATCCATGATTTAGTATTATATAGAATAATAGTCATTATTACAATGATAAAAATAACTAATTAATTTTATAATAATACCGTTTGATTAATATGACAATATGTGTTATTATAAAAACATAGAATATAAAAATTAAGGGTTACAATGAAATTATGTAAAATATTAGCGGTGTTATTTATTCTTTCTTATTCGGTATTTGCAAAAAGCGGATTAGAGCTTGGCGTTTTTGTTCCTATAGGTTTTAATGTAGGTATTCATTATTATGACAAAGCTCCATCAAGTTTAAATAATCAGCAGGCAGCTACATACAATACTTATGTTACAAATAATACAAGGACTTCCCATATTGGGTATGATGCAGGTGCTTTATTTCAGGCAGGCTATAGACTAGAATTAAATGAAGAAATTAGTTTTAGTTTTATGGGAGAGCTTGGATACAGCAGAGACACTTTTAATTACAGATTAAAAGACAGTAAAACAGATGTTCCGGCACTTAAACAGCAGAATTATCGTTACTATACTTTTGACAGCCTTGTTATTGGTATTTTACCTAAAGTTAATTATAAAAGATTTTCTTTTGGCGTAGGTGTAGGAATGAAAATATTTTTATCCGGCACAATCAATAATTCAGGATATAATCAAACATTAGATTATACAGCTGAAACTATAAAAATGATAGATATGAAAAATTACAAAGACTATTTTACTTCAAATGTAATAGGATATTTAAAATTAACTTTAGATTATTCAGTATATACATCTAAGAAATTTGATATAGTTGTAGGAGCATATATTGATTATGACTTTGCTTTAAGATATCAGATAAAAGGCTCAAAAATCAATAATCAAATTGATGCCCCTATAGAAAATATATCAAGTGTAGATTTAGGTATACAAGTAGGCGTTAAAATAAGACCTATGAATTAATATTAAGTATTAAAAAGTTGATAAAGAGAAAATTATGAAAAAAGTATTGAATATATTTATAATAATGTTTTTAAGCTGCCTTACTGTTTTTGCTAAAAGCGGTATAGAATTAGGAATATTTGTTCCATTAGGTTTAAGTATTGGAATAAATCAGTATAGTTTAACTAATAAAAATCCAACATCACAGCAGAAAACTCAATTTGAATCAGCAGTAAAACAGGCAAATAGAAAATCATCAGCGGGATTCGATGCAGGTTTTTTATTTCATATAGGATACAGATTTGATATAAATAAAGATTTTAGTATAAGTGTTTTAGGTGAATTAGGATATAATCATGATGAGTTTTCATTTTATAGTATGAGCGGGGATAAAAAAAATGAAAATAGTTATGTTTATATGTTTGAGAGTATGTCTTTTGGTATATATCCTAAATTTAATTGGAAGAAATTTGCATTCGGAGTGAATGTAGGAATTAAAGTGCCTCTATATGCTAGGGCTATGTCATCTTATATAAATTATGATGCTAAGAATATTGATAGAAATATAGAAAATTATAATGCATTTCAGATAAAAAATGTATTTGATGTCCCTATCATACCATATCTTAGAGTTTCTGTAGATTATGAAGTTTATACGGATAAGAAATTCGCATTAGTATTGGGCGGTTATATAGGAGGAGATTTTGGTATGTCTTTTAAAAATACTATATTAAATAATCAAAGCATAGCCAAAATAACAAAACAAACTATATCTAGTTTTGATATAGGTTTTCAAGTTGGCATAAGAATACTGCCGAATAATTAATTTATAAGGAGAAAAATATGGTAAAAAAATTATTTAGTTTACTTCTGCTTGCTGTTTTAGGATGTAATAATAATGTATTAAAGCCTGATGATTTTAGTAAAGAAAGTATTGATAAAAAATACCCATATTGGCAGGTTGGTATAGAAAGTTTTGAGATAGCCAGCGAATTAACAAAATACACAACTATTACAGTTGATGAAAAAAAGTATATGTTAATATGTATGGCTCTTATCAGATTGGCAGTTAATACTGATGAGTTTGCAAGCCGTATAAAGGCTGCGGATGCTGAATTGGGTTCTTCTGTAAATGACAGCTATGACGGACAAGAACTTAAAGTAGGAGATAAATATGATGCTCAAAAAGTTATAGATACTGTTCGTTCTCTTAAATATGATTTTGTATATAGAAAAATGAATACAGCAGCTGGAGTTGGTACAGGTGAAATGGGAAAATCAAGATATCTTCGTCATGGTCTTCAGCCTGAAAATCAAATACCTACAGGCGGATGGGTAGGATTCAGCAGCGGTAATTGGGGCAGTATAGATTCTGCTTTATTTGGCAACTATTCTACTTATATGGAAAGTCAGGCATACGCTAATACAGCAGGTTTAATGTTTCATGAACATATGCATAATATAGGCTTTCATCATGTAGGGAAATATAAAGTTCCTTATACTCTTCAGGGGGTAGTAACTGACATTTTAAATAAAATATTATGGAAAGATGCAATAAATGGAGCTAATCCAAGTTTAAAAGATAAATATGAAAAACAGCTTAATGAACTTATAGCTTATTATCTTACAGAATATAAACATTTATTGAATGAAGATACTATTTTCGATCCTAGTCAAAAATAATAAAGTTAATGAATTATAATCTAAAAATATAAAAGGCTTTGATAATTATTTTAATTATTGAAGCCTTTTTTATAATTATCATTGCATAATATCATAGTGATAATACCAACTATACTTCCTGTGATAAGCGATAATATAAATACAGGTACTATTAAAAATCTTATATCAGGCAATTTAAATAAATATTTAGATAGAAAAGCCTGAGATAAATTACTTATTAAAGCACCGGCTAAACTCACACCAAATATAGAAAATGTATTTTTAAAATAACTCATTAATTTCATTACTATGATTGATGTTATACCTCCGCATAATCCTAAATAAAAAGGAGGCGTTAATATATAAGCAAAAGCCAAAGCAACAGAAACATTTTTTATAAATATAAGCAGCAGCAGTTCTCTGAAAGTAAATACATCTACAACCATTAATACAATAACAAAAGAAAATCCTATTCTGAAATATGGTATAGGTCTTGGAAACATATTTTCAACAGCGGCAATAAATGATGATAAAAAAGCAAAAAATATTATATCATATATTCTTCTTTTGCCTGTATGAGATTTTATATTTTCTAAAAATAACATAAATATTCCTATTGAACTATAGAATCTATTTCTATATTGTTCTCCATATTTTTTTCAAATCTTATAGATATACCATTGGGCATGCATATTATAGGGGCATTTTTTAGTACACCTGCCTTAATGCATAATTTATCCCTGCAAGGAGAGCTTTCAAACATAATTTGCCTATTGCTTATAATGATTTTTGATTCGCCTAATAAACCATTAACAATAATTTCTCTGTCCGTATTTAAATCATATCTGAAAGATTTGTCATGAGTATCTATTATTATTTTACTGCTTTTATTTGAAATTAGATTCTTAGCATAAAAAAATGAGAAAATAATTATAAATAAAAATATTAGCACATCGCCGTATTTTAATCTTTTCATTATTTACTAATTTACCTTATTCATTAGATGCATTATTTAAATTGTTTTCATTTGTATTTTCATTAGTATTGATGATATTATTATCATTAGTGTCTCTTTCTGTTATCTCAATATCAAAGAATGAAGGTTCTATTTCTAGGAGTCTGGTATGTTCGGGTATATTGGCTTCTACAGATATATTAGAATAAATACCGGAATTAGTTAATTTTTGTAAGTCTATATATAATTTAATATCATCAGGTGATAAATTTGAGAGCATTACTTTATTCGCTTCTAAAATTACTTTATTTATTATAAGCGGGTTAGTATTGTTTATTTTGAATTTGCCGTTTAGATTGTCTATTTTTACCGCAATATTATTAAATTCTTTTCTGTCAAGATTTCTATCAAAGATTATATTAATATTTACCCTTGAAACATCTGATTTGATATTTATAGGTGAATTGATTCTTGATATTGTAGAATAATCAAAATATTTACCTGTTACATCTACATTATAAGTTTTAATTTCATTCATAGATGATACTAAAGTTTTAGGACCTGATATTATAGTGTTGGAAGGATTTACTCTTATATTGTCAATTGTAAGTCCGTAAGAAGTCTTTCCTACTATAGGTACTTTTATAGGTACAGTTTTATATGATAGTTCATCTAGTATTATAGGTATTTGGCTAGGATTAATTATAATGTTCATTTTTGAGTAATCTATGTCGCTATCTAAAAGAACATCATACATATTGCTGCCTATAACAGCATTTGTAAGATCTATATAAGCACTAAATTCTGTAGGAAGTTCATAAATATTATCTTTGAATCCTGTTAAAGTTATTGTAATATATTCAGGTACATCATTCGCTATTAATAATCTTGAAGGGGTGTTTTTTATTTCTATTTTTGCAACATAGTCTTTAGTATATTCTTTTTGATATCTTACAAATAGAAACAATAAAAATGACATTAAAAGACATAATAATTTAATACCTAATCTATTAGTTATACGAGCTAATATCTTTTTTAAATTAAATTTAGTTAAATTCGATGTTTTTTTACTTTTCATTTTTTTATCTCTAAAAGTTCCCCAAGCCTTTTATATAATTCTTCTCTATTTAAATTATATTCTAATATGCCATTATGAACAATAGATACACATTGAGTTTCCTCTGAAACTACAACTACAACGGCATCTGTTTGTTCTGAAATACCAAGTGCTGCTCTATGTCTAGTTCCTAATCTTCTATTTTTTATTTGAGGCTCTATTTCTGTAAGCGGTAGATATGCACTTGCAGCTGCTATTCTATTTTCCATTATTATGGCAGCACCGTCATGAATAGGGTTATTCTTAAAAAATATAGCTTCAATAAGCTCTATGGATATATCAGCATTAAGCTTTACCGCTCTATCAACTAAAGAATGAAGAGATATATTTCTTTGAAAAACTATTAAAGCACCATATCCTTTATATGATAAATTAAATGTGGCACTCAATATCTTTTGTATTTGATCTTCATCATATCTGAATGACTTTTTCAAAAATGCTCTTCCGCCTAGTATTCTCAAAGCATGTTTTATTTCTGCTTGGAATATCACTACAATGGCTATAAGTCCAACTTGAAAGAATTGATCAAATATCCAAGATAATGTAGAAAGTCCGAATACTTTTGCTATTAAGGTTATAAAGAATAATATTATAAAACCTATTGCTATGCTGTAAGCTCTTGTATTATACATAAGCATATATATAATATAAAATAATACAGCAACCAATATTATATCCAGACCATAAAAGAAATATCGCCAATTTGAAGTTGATATAAAATTATTTATTAAATAAAGCATCGTTTTCAATTATATCACAAATATATAATTTGTAAATATTTTATTATTATGTATGATAATAAAATTATCAGTATCTAATTAGAAAATAAATATTTATAAAAGCTGTCAGGCTTTATATAAGGTTTTAATTCATCAATATTTATATTTATAAAACTATATTCTATCTTTTCTTTTGTAAAAAAGAAATGAATAGTTAAAGAACTATCAGTATTAAAATATATTTCAGCATAATTAAGTGAGGTTATATATTCATCAAAATATTCTGAGAAATTATCTTTCTCATAATTGTCTGTTTGTTCTTTTATTTTGTTTTTCAAAAAAGTTCTGAATTTTTCAGTGTCATATACTAAATTTCCTAAGTAATTATTTATTTTTACCAATGAATCTATATCAAATATGCTTACAGAAGATTTATAAATCATATCATTTTCTAAATAGTATACATCATAATAGTTGATAATAGAAAATATATTATTATCAAAGTAATCTGAAATATAAGAAAATTCAGTATGGTTTGAATTATCATTTTGATTATATGTTTTTAGGTTTTTATCGAGATTATCATTCATATCAGAGATTAATTCATTTAATGTAATATTTGTCAAATTTCCTTTATAAATTGCCAAAGATTTATCATCTATGTATATGCTTCCTATAGCACCGGCATTTCCTTCATATTCTTTTTCTATATATATTTCATAAAGACAATGAATAAATTTTATAGTTTTTATGCTGCATTCTGATGATTTATCCTTATTTCTCCATTTACCATTTAAATTAACATACATTTCATTTTTTGAATTGATAATATCGTATAATTGATTTTCATTAAAAGTAAAAGCAAAAATTTCATTATTAGGAGTCTTTATAGTCATACCTTTTTTATCAATACTGCCTTCCAATTTTACAGCATCATTATTGCTTACATATTTATAATGCCCTTTTATTGTTCTGATTTTACCTTCAATAATAGAATTAGGATTTTTTATTTTTATATGCATAGTTATAGGGGAGTTATTTATAGTGCCGTTAAGTGTAAGGAGCAGATATTTATCAATATGAGTATTGTCTAAAGTATTAGGGTATATATTAATAGTTATCATAAATAATAATATTAATATATAAATCTTTTTCATAATAAATACCTTTAATTATTAAAATTTTATATTCTTGTTAAAGAAAATTCGGTTTTTATATTGATAAATTTAATTTGTAAATATAAAAATAATAAAAAACCTGCCTTACAATTTAAAATATAAGACAGGATTTTTATAATATTGATTGTTTTAATTTAACAGCTTATGTCTAAAATTAATTAAAAGCTTTAGGTCCGAATCTGAAACCTACTTGTAAGCCTATATCATAAGTAAATAGTATTGAACTGTCATATCTTCTTTCAGTTTGACCAGCAATACTTCCTTCCTCCAAAGTTATTTCAGTTCCTGAAACCATATCAACACCTGTATATAAACCTATATTCATAGCTATTTTATCTGTAAAGAATATTGAATAATCAAAAGTTATTTTACCATAAAAACCTACAGGATTTACTATTTTATATTTAGCATTATCTCCGCCCATTTTTCCGCTTTCACCATTAAGTTCGCCATACATGCTTACAGCCATAGGAACTATGATACCGCCGCCTATACCTATAGAAAATGCATTAATATTGAATTTAGGTAATATACCAATTTTTAAATTATGTGTGTATGTAGATATTTTAAAACCATCAGGATATCTTCCAACAAGCCCACTAGCAATGTCTTCATCATTAGCACCAGGAACTTTAAGTCCGTCAGTTACATTTGCTTGGTCAAAACTATATTGTCCGAAACTAGAATCAAAACTGTATCCTATTTCTCCTAAAAGGCTTATACCGAAATTATTTAATACCTGCCACATATATCCTACTTGAGCAGATATTCCTGTATCAAATCCTAATCCTGCCGGAGTTTTATAAAGTACATTTGCTGATTGACTCACTGCCCCAGAAGATGAAATATGACTGGAATAATAATTATCTATTGATATTGACATTCCTACTGGTACATTGAGTATGAACTCAAAACCGCTTTCAGCGAATGCCGATGTGCTTAATGCTGCTGCTAATACAGCTGTGAAAATAATTTTTTTCAAGTGTTCCATAAAAAACCCCTTATTAATATTTTTTATTTATAACAATTAAAGATTATTTTCCTTTAATAAGTTATGATTGGTTAATATAAACTATATTTTGTTAATTGCATTTGAAGTATGCTTTTTTTTAAATACCTCAAAAATTATTTTAAAATTTTTTTGAATATGCTGTATTTTGAAATTAATTCTATATGGCGTGTATATTGTTCTTTAAAATTTTTGTAATAATGTTTTGTGAAATTATAAAGCTCTATATATCCTATGTCTGTTTTGTGATAGTTATTTTTTATTATTATTTTATAAATTGAATATTCATCTTTTTTTGTTAGCTTTATAGGTTCGTATTCATTATTATTTTCTATATCGATTTTTTTTAATTCTTCTATATTTTTTTTTAAAAATAAAAAGTCATCATTAGAAATCCTATCTGTAAAGTATAAAAAAATTAATATTTTATCATTGAAAAAATTCGTATAATTCTTTATATATCTATTATGTTCTGTCTGATATTCAATTAATTTTTTATTGAAGTCAATATATTCTTCCAGATATGAATCATTTTTATAATCTTCATAAGAAAATACTTCAAATATTTTTATAAGATTTTTTTTATAAAATGTTTCTTTGTTTTCTATTTTGAATCCCATATATAAATATTCTTTTTTTTCTTTCTTATCTTTTTTTAATGATTTATAAAATTTTTTGTATGATTTTAAAAGTTTATTATGTTCATCTTCTGTTATTTTTTCTTGTTTGAAATTATCAAAAATATAAAAAGGTATGAAGTATAATTTATAATCATAATATATCATTTTATTATTATCTTTTGATTTGTAATTTTGAATATTGTTATATAAGCATTTTATTTTGGCATTTATGATATTATAATAATTATTATCTTTGCTGTATAAAATATCTTTTAATTTACTTCTCTCAAGTTCAAAATACTCTGCTATTATGTCAAATAACTCAATTTCTTCTAAAGAATAAAAATAACCTTCTTTTCCTTTTTCTTTGCTTTTTAATTTATATGCCGGAAATACTGATTTTATATATTGACTTTGCTTTATTCTTTCTTTTATTCTTTTTATATATTCTTCGCTGTCTATTTTATTGTTATATAATATATTGTAATATTCTATAAAGGCATCTCTGCTTAAAAAATATGTATGTGATTTATTTATTATGCTGATTATCTCATTTTTATTTATATATTTTATCTTTTCAGAACTGTCATAATCAAATATATCATTATTTTTTATGATTACTTTTCTTACTTTATAATCTTTATTAGTGTCTTTTTCTCTTCCGGATACACTTTCAATTATGTAGATATTTTTACTAGCATTTATTATCTCCTTCAAAGAAGAAATATGTTTTTTTGAATCTTTATAATTGAATTCTATATTTTTTGTATTTATATCAAATACCATATTCTATAATCCCCATTATTATTTCTTCTATTCTTTGGTAATATTTGCTTTCTTTTTCAATATTATCTTTGGCTTTATTAAGATAATACAATGCTTCTTCTTTTAATTTATAATCTAAAAAAGATATATCATATAATTCATATACAGCAATTCCTTTAAGATAGAAATACCAAAAATCATTTTTCTCTTTTAAATATTCAATATATTCTAAAGCTTCATTGCATAAATTTCCTGCAACATGAAAATCATTTTCATATTTATAAATATCAGATAATCTCAAAGTATTAATTATTAAATTAATATTAATATTATTATTAATTTTATGTTCGCATACATTTTTATAATATTTTACTTTTGTATAATTTTTATTGTTTTTATCCACTTTAGAAAATATTTTTAAAGCTTCTTCATAATTTTTTTTATTGAATTTTAATTTGCCGCTATTATAGTAGCCTTCAGAAAAATCATTAATATCATCATCTACTTCAATATCCAAAAATATTTTTTCAGATCTCTCTAAATTATAATTGCACCAAGCTATGTAATGATCGCATTTTATTATATCTAAAGGCGAATCAAATTGATTTCTTACGAATATTTTCTGTGCCTTTCTGAAACCTTTTAAAGCTTCTTCATAATTTTTTAATGTGTAATAAAGTTTTGCTCTGTTATAATAACTTTCAGCCTGTATTGAATTAATACTGATTGATTTATTGAAATCTTCCAATGCTTCATCATATATTTTAAGATTATATTTTAAAAATCCTCTTAGATTATAGGCTTTATAATCATCATTATTTTTATTAATAAAAAAGTTATAATTTTCCATTATGTCTATATAATCATATTTCGCTTTTTCTCTATTAAAATACTTTATATAGTTCTTTATTTGAGAGGAAGTTTTTAATATAAGTTTTTCTTTATCATAATAGGATAGCGGATTTTTAATGAAATTTTTTATATGTTTTTTTATTATAAAATTATTAGATACATTTTTTAAATATTCTATATCCAGCTTCATTAATAGTTCTAATTCTTTTGTATATTCATTATTTTTTGATTTATATATTTCTAATAATTTTTTGCAGGTTTTATATCTATAGCAATATGCTAATAAATAATATTTATTTGATTTTATTGCCTTTGAAAAGTATTCAATGGATATTTTTAATTTATCTTCATCGTTTTCTAACTGCATTAAATAGGCAAATAGAACATACAATTTATAGTATTTTAAATCTTCTTTTACTATATCAGATAATAATTTTTCGGATAATAAATACAGATTATTTTTATATGATTCTCTTATGTTGATTATGATATCTTTTATTTTTTTATTCATTATATAAATACAAATTATTCAATATATAAAGAAAATTTATTAGAACTCTTCTATTTTTTTTGTAAGGAAATTTATAATATTATCTTTAGCTACTTTTATAGGTTCATTTTCCTTTTCAAAAAATATAAAATTGCCGTCTCCTGTTCCAGCCACTCCAAAATCAGCATGCCTTGCTTCTCCCGGACCATTTACAACGCAGCCCATAATAGCTATAGTGATATTCTTTTTGATATTCTGAACATGTTTTTCTATAAAGCTGGCTACCTCTTCAACATTAACTTGACATCTTCCGCAGGTAGGACATGATATTATTTCTATAGAAGGTTCATTTCTTATGCCTAAAAATTTAAGTAGCATTCTTCCTGCCATTACTTCTTCTACAGGATCTCCTGTTATGGAGTATCTTATAGTATCGCCAATACCCTGCATTATTAAATATGATAAAGCACTCGTACTTTTTATGAGTGAACTCCTTAAAGTACCTGCCTCTGTTACGCCTAAATGTATAGGATAATCGAATTTTTCTCTAAATAAAGTATTAGCTTCTATTGTAGTTTTTATATCTGAAGATTTTAAAGATACTTTTATATTTGTGAAATCTAAATCTTCCATAAGTTTTATATGTTCAGCAGCACTTTTCACCATGTTTTCAGGAGTTACTTCTTTATATACGCTTCTGTCCAAACTTCCGCCATTTACTCCAACCCTTATTGTAAGATTTCTTTCTTTAGCTTCTTTTATAACTTCTTTTACTTTTTCTTTATCTTTTATATTACCCGGATTAAGTCTTAAAGAATCAATACCGCTTTTCATACTTTCTAATGCCAATCTATAATCAAAATGTATATCAGCAATTAAAGGTACTTTGGTTTGATTTTTTATTTCTTTGATAGCTTTTGCAGCATCCATATCCAAAACGGCAAGCCTTACTATATCAACTCCTGCATCTTCAAGAGATTTTATCTGCTCAACAGTATCTTTTATATTTCTAGTATCTGTATTTGTCATAGACTGTATGCTAATGGGATTGTTTCCGCCTATTAAAACATTTCCAATTTTTACAGTTTTTACTTTTTTTCTTATATCATTAATATTTTCTATATTCATTTTATTTCCTTACTAAACTAATTGCTTTTTAAAAAATTATATTGTTTATAGTATCATTTTAATATATTTTTGCAAATGTATTTTAGTAGTTTATATGCAATTTATCAAATATGTTTTATCTATATATAGAGATTTGTTATAAAAATATTAAGTTAAGAATTATTAAAGTAATAAATAATTAATGAATATTATATATAATTTAAATAATAATTCTTATAATCAGATTATAGAGTAAATAAATTAATATTTTAATTAATACATTTTGTAATATATTTGAAAACAGTTTTTTATTTAAAATTAAATAATAGTCAAAAATATATGAATTCTAAATTTTACATTATTTTAATATGATATATAATAGCTTTTCAAAATGAGAGGTATTTTTTATTATGGCATTAATGTTAAATGAAGAACAAAGACAAGCAGTAGAACATATTGACGGACCTTTGCTTGCATTGGCTGGAGCAGGATCCGGAAAGACTAGAGTTATTACAGAGAGAATCGCATATTTAATAAAGCATGGAGTTCTTCCTAGTCAGATACTCGCTGTTACTTTTACCAATAAAGCTGCAGCTGAAATGCGTGAGCGTATAACAAAATTACTAAAAGAAAAGCCGAAGCAATTAGTAGTAAGTACATTCCATTCTTTTTGTGTTAGAGTGCTGAAAGGAGATATTGAAAAGTTAGGATACAAAAATAATTTTAGCATTTATTCTTCATCTGACAGCCGTACTTTGATAAGAAATATTTTAAGAGAAATAAAAGTTAATACTCTCAATTATGATGAGGGATTATTCGCTTGGTATATAGACAGATATAAAAATAATTTGATAAAGCCTTATGAAGTGGAGCCTCATGATGATTTGGAAAAAATTGCTAAGAGAGTTTATGAAGTTTATCAAAGCTATTTAAAAGGATATAATGCCGTTGATTTTAATGATCTTATTAATCTGACAATAGATTTATATATAGAGTTTCCGGAGGTTCTTGAAAAATATCAGGAAAGATTCAGATATATAATGGTAGATGAATATCAGGATACTAATTTTGCACAATACAAACTTACAACTTTGCTTGCATCAAAATACAGAAATATTGCCGTTGTAGGAGATGATGATCAAAGTATATATGCATTCAGAGGTGCTGATGTATCTAATATATTATCATTTGAAAATGAGTATCCGGATGCAAAAATAGTAACGCTTACAAAAAATTACAGAAGTACAAAAGCAATACTTGAGGCAGCACATTCAGTAATAAGCAATAATACTCAAAGAAAAGATAAAAAAGTAGTTGCTGAAGGTGAGGAAGGAATACCTCCTACTATAATGCCATGCGAAGATGAGCGGGAGGAAGCTCAATTTGTTGCGGATTCTATAATAAATTATTCTATAAGCAAAAGATTAAATTATGAAGATTTTGCTGTACTTTTTAGAATGAATTCTCAGTCAAGACTTTTTGAAGAGGCTTTCAGACTTAGAGGTTTGCCTTATACTGTTGTGGGTGCTTTTCAATTTTATGAAAGAAAGGAGATTAAAGATATACTTGCTTATCTTAATTTATTTGTTAATCCTGAAGATGAGGTATCTTTGCTTAGGGTTATAAATATACCTAAAAGAGGAATAGGGGCGGTTGCTATAAATAATCTTAATGAAGCTAGTATAAAAAATGGAGTTTCACTATATGAGACATTGCTCAATTATGAGAGTATGGAAGAAATTTCTCCTAAGGCTAAAGCAGGAATAAAAGATTTTCTTGAAGTTATAGAGCATTATCATAATTTATTTACTGTTGATAAAAATGATTTAGAGCGTCCTAAACTATATGAGAACATAAATAAATTTTTAGATATTATTGCTTATCATAATGAGATTTTAAATTCAAGCGATACAAAAGAGCAGGGTGCTAAGAAAATTGAGAATGTAGAATCTCTTATGAATGGGATACTTGAATATGAAAAGTCTAATAAAAATGCTACTTTAAAAAATTATTTAGATAGAATTTTACTTATGAGCATAGAAGAGCAAAATGATGAAGAGGATAAAAAGAAAGGCATTATGCTTATGAGTATACATGCTGCTAAAGGACTTGAGTTTCCTTATGTTTATATATGCGGAATGGAAGACGGTATTATGCCTCATCAGAAAAGTTTAGATGAAAATGGATTGGAAGAGGAGAGAAGACTTTGTTATGTTGCTATGACTAGGGCTAAAAAGCATTTAACTCTTACATATTGCAGAAGCAGAACCAAGATGGGAAGAAAGGTTGAATGTACGCCTTCTGTATTTTTAGAAGAAATGAGCGAGAATTTGCCTGAAGAAATGGCTATGAATGAAGAGGAGTTTTTCTCTAATTTAAAGGCTTCTTTAAGACCTGAAAACAAATAGATTTTAAATTTTTTAAATAAAGTATTTAATTTAAAATAATAAAAGAGGGAGTTATAAAAACTCTCTCTTTTATTTTTAGTATTTTTCATAAATTAATATGCATAATAATATTTTTATTAATCATCAAATTTTTGTCCGATTAACTCTCCATTAGCAGAGATGAATAATTCCATAAAGTTATTTAATTTAACTTTATAATTACCCCATTCTTTTTCTATATCTATTACAGCAGCCTGAGGATAAGTATTTCTTATAGTGCTAGCTATATTAACAGGTAAAGCAGAGAATGGTACAGCATTATACTCACCATCTATGCTATGCCAATCACCATTGTATAAGAAATCTATTTTAGCTCCATTAGATAATTTTACCTCAAATTTTCCGTCATCTCTCTCTACTTTCCATATTTGTGTATTCGGATAAATTTGCTGTATGAAACTTCTAGCATTTTGAGGAAGCGAAGAAGCTGGTACTACCCAATCAGCAAAAGCACTTGAAGTAGAAATTATAGTTAAAGTTATTAATAAAGCGAATAATTTTTTAGTCATAGTAAATCTCCTTTTGTTTTTATTTTTTATTGTTTTGCTATATGTAAATTATCTTTACAATTATAAGTATAGCCTAAATACAAATTTTGTCAATATAATTTACATATAATTTACAAAAAATTTACTTAAAATATGTATTTTTATAGATATAATAATACATATTATACATAGTCTTTTGTGAATATATATAAAAACTTAATAAATGTAAAATTTAATTACATTTATTAAAATGTTATACAAATATTCATATTTAGCTATTGCAATTATTTGATTATAATATTTAATTGTATATATGAGCAGTAAAGATTTACAATTAATATCTGATAAATTAAATGAACTCATTTCATATTTGGAAAATAATGATTTGGATAATTTTTTCAAACATAAAGATGAATTTTGCAATTTGATAATATTAGAAAATGCAGACAGTATTAATGATAATATAAAACTTGAGATTGAAAATATTGTTCCTGCCAATTTGATGAATACTTTTATAAATTTTATTAAATATATAAGAGCTTTAAGAAGTATGAATCATAATGATAATGATTATACTAGATATACATTGGATAATATGAAATTTATAAAAACACAAATATTTAAAGACTATTAAATATCATGGGAAGCAAAAAGAGATTTTTACTTAAAGAGTTAAAAAAGTGGAATAAAGATAATCTCATAACTAATGAACAGTTTGAAGTATTATCTAAAATGTATAGAGATGATTATATAGATTGGCAGCCCATTATAAAAGCTATAATGATAACAGGTATTATAATGGTAGCTATTGGATTTATTGCTTTTATAAGTTTCTATATTTTTTCTCTTTATTTTATAGCATTTTTATTCGCTTTGCTTTTTTTATTAGGATTTATAATTGATGAAATACTTAAAAGAAAAGATATTTACTTACCTAAAACTTCTTCTGCAATAATAGCCATTTCTTCTATATTTTTATCAGCATTTATTTTTACTTTATCATATATTATAACTCATAATAAAGATAATTTTATTTTATTGTCTCTTATAAGCATAATGTTATTTTTTATAATAGCATATATAAAGAAAAACTATGCTGTATTATCTATTGCTATAATAGGTTTAATAACTTGGTATGGTTTTGAAGGTTTCGATATATCTGGAATTGATTTAACACTTAATAATTACATAAGATTTATTATAACAAGCATATTAATGTTTTTAATAGGAATAACTGATATCAATAAAAAAATTTCAGATGGATATTCTAATTTTTCAATCATATATTACACGGTTGGAATATTATATTTAAATATAATACTTGCAATAATGTCAATATTTGGAAATAATGCAGAGCCTATAATATTTGAATACGGTTCATCTGAATTGTTAATATATAGTTTATTATTTTTATTTATAGATATAATTATTTTTGTAATAGGCTATAAATTAAAAAATTCTTTAATAGTAGGGTATTCAATATTTTTTGTTATTCTTAATCTTTATATAAGATATTTTGAATATTTCTATTTGAAAATGAATACTTGGATATTTTTTATAATATTGGGTTTATCAACCATATTAATAGGTGTAATAATAGAGAGAATAATAAAATATAAATAGTATAAATATAAAAAATGTATATTATATATTGTTTAATAAATAATTTCATAAATTTATAATTCATAAAAACTATTGAGGTTATTTATGGGCAGTATAGATATAAGATACATAAAAGAATTATTACAAAAAAAAGAATATGAAGAAGTAATACATATATGTGGTGAAAATTTAATACATCGTTATAATAAGAAGAATATAGAATTATACTTATACAGAGCAATAGCATATTTGAATCTTAAATTATATTCAAAATTTATTATAGATTCTAGTAAAGTACTAGATTTTGAAGGTTCTGATTTAATAATTTTTAATTCTAAAGGAATAATTAGTTTTTATTTGAAATCATATAGTGAAAGTATATCATATTTGGATAAGGCAATTCAATTAGATAAATATTGTTCTGAAGCCTATTATTATAGAGGATTATCAAAATTCTATATTATGTCAAACTATATTAATAGTATAAGAGATTTTCTTTATTTAGATTTTCTCCATTTTTATCATGATATTCTAGATGATTTAAAAATGGCCAAAAAACTTGGATATGAATATACTAATATAGATAATTATCTTTATTTATTAGATTCTTATTTAGAATTACGTAACAATAATATAAAAATCCATAAATCAATTTTTGATGAAATATTTTATTACGATGTTTATAATAATATTAGATTTATAGATTATTATAATAAATATGTTAATGAAATGACTTCAAATTTTAATGTTGACTTATTATTAAATAAATATTTAATAAATGATAATAAATATAAAAATGAAATATATAAAAATAAGACTGATGATCCTCATATAGCTAGATTAAAAATTATGTATGATGGTGAAATGTTTGATAATCACCAGATGAATGCTTCTGATTTATCATTAATTGTAAGCTCTGTAGAAAAAATATTTTTAAAAATTAATGAAATTGTTAATAAAAATTTTGTAAAAGTAGATGTAAAAGTAGATGCTAATTTTATAAAAGGAAGCTTTGGAATAGAGTTTGTTATAATTATTGAATTAGTAAAAGAGGCATTTTTAATTCTTAATAGCTATGGAGTTACCGCCATATTAAATGCCAATGGTTTAACTGAAATGTTTTATAAAATAGCTCATTTCTTTATAAAATGTAAAAATAATAAAAAATTAGAAATTAAAATAAAAAAAGATAATATTGAAGAAATCGAATATAATCCTATTTCAGGAATATCATCAAAAAAAATGGTTAATTCAATGACATTAGAAATGAATATTGATGAGTTTTCTGAGGATATGAAAGATATGATTTTAATTATTATGAAAGATAAAGTTTCTAATATGACTATTGAAACCAATGATGATAAAGAAACTATTACTAAAGAAGATATAGATAAAAATAATTTTGATGATTCTAATAATGATGAAAAAAATTAATTTATTAAAATATTAAATATTATTTTTTATAAAAATACCTGCAGATTTTATATAACCTGCAGGCTTATAATTTTTAAAGAGTTATTATGAAATCAAACTATTCTAAAACAACTATTGCATTAGAGTCTTTAATTCTAGGTATAATAGTTTCCATTATTCTAAAACTATGATTTAAATCTTTCTGTTCTAAATATGCAGTAGACATATCTATTCCAACAGCTAAATCCATATACTGAGGCTCTGAACAAATCAATGCTGCTTTCTTTCCTTTAATAACAGGTACATTATAAAGATTTCCAATCATGCTGGATATTCTCTGTGCCTCTGTCATTCCTGTACCTTGCTGTATTCTTTGCAAATCAAAATATAATGATTGGCTTAAACATAATACAAATCTTCCTACAATGCCTTTTTCTCTAATCATATTTATAGCTTTTACTATATCTGTATAAGGGTTCTCACCCTGTCCCCAATCAGAGATTTTTAATTTTTGTACTCCTTCAGCATTGAGTATTCCTTTTAATTCAAGAAAATCATTTCCATTGAATATTAAATTATCTTCTTTGTTAGCAAGTGTCTGAGCTGCCTGAGATACAATAGATAAATCTAAAGGAAGTTTATTTGAAATATTATTTTCCAAATCTCTCCATAATAAAGTAAAATCCTGATAAATCTGAGGAAGCTCAACAGATTTTCTTCCTGAAGTCTTTACAAAACCATCTTCAAAAACTTCTTCTCTATCGCTTTTATCATACTGAACACTTATAGCACCTGCACCAAGAGGTCCGTAAATAGACAAAAATCTTCTTCCTATAAGTGTTCTGCTTGCTGTTTCAACAACAACTTTATCTATATTCTGCCAAAAATTTTCTTCAAAAGGCGAACTTTCTCTAGCTAAATAATCCATATATATCCTCCTTTATGTTTTATTATTGCTTTATCAGTCTTTTTTCAAACTTCCAACTGTAAGCCCGGATAAATTAGGCTCTTTTATTCCAAGCTCTTCCATCATCTCTTTAACCTCTAATTGACCGGATTCAAAATGTTCTGCTTCTTTAGGATCTAAATGTCTAAGCAAAGCCATAAGCTCTCCTACATGTGCTTTTTCTTCATCTCTTATGTCGGCTAATACTGCCTTTGCAACAGGGTCATCTGTAGCCATAACATGAGCATCATACAAATATATAGCTTCCAATTCTCCGGCAATATCAAGTCTTACTGCTTGTATTAATTCTTCTTTAGTTACTTTTCTATTCACATTTGCATTAAACGGATTTGCAAAACTAGGCATAATATTAGTCTCCTTTTTTATTTATTTTCTTAATAGTATTAATTACTAATAGATAGTATATATAATTAAAAAATAAAGTCAACATCATTATGAAAAAATTAATGATTTTCATATAAAAAAAGCTGCCATTATATAAAATGACAGCTTTAATAATTAATAACTATAAAAGTAAATTTATTTATTTTTTATTAATGGATAACCTAATTTTTCTCTTGATTCTATATAAGCAGCGGAAACTTTTTTCATAAGCTCTCTTACTCTTGCTATGTATCCAGCCCTTTCAGTTACACTTATAGCATTTCTAGCATCCAGCATATTGAATACATGTGAACTTTTCATTACCATGTCATAAGCAGGAAGCACGCAGCCATTAGCCAAGCATCTATCACATTCATTTTCATATTCTTTGAAATGTCTGAAATACATATCAGTATCAGCAACTTCAAAATTATATTTAGAGAATTCTTTTTCTCCCTGTAAATGTACATCTCCGTATTTTATGCCATGTCCCCATTCTAAGTCATAAACATTATCTATATTTTGCAAATACATACATATTCTTTCAAGTCCGTAAGTAATTTCACCTGTAATAGGCTTTAAATTTATTCCTCCTACAGCTTGGAAATATGTAAATTGAGTTATTTCCATACCATCAAGCCAAACTTCCCAGCCTAATCCCCAAGCACCAAGGGTAGGGGATTCCCAGTCATCATGAACGAATCTTATATCATGATCTTTAAAACTTATACCCAATGCTTCTAAGCTTTGTATATATAAATCCTGAATATTTTCTGGAGATGGTTTCATTATAACTTGATATTGATAATAATGCTGAAGTCTATTAGGATTTTCTCCGTATCTTCCATCAGTTGGTCTTCTTGACGGTTCTACATAGGCTACACTAAAAGGTTCTGGTCCTAATGCTCTTAATGCAGTTGCTGGGTTAAATGTTCCTGCTCCTACTTCTAAATCATAGCCCTGCTGTATTATGCATCCGTTTTCGCTCCAAAATTTATTTAAAGTCATAATTAAGTCTGTAAAGGTCATAATAGATATATCTCCACTCTTTTTTATTTGATGAAATAATGATAATAATTATATAATATCATTGATTAAAATGCTATATAATTATTATTAAAATATTGAAGTTTTATGTTAATAAACTAATATTAATTTTCTATATATCTATATAATAAAAAAACAATAACAGTGTAGTATACTGTTATTGTTTATTTATTATATATTTTATAAATATTAAACTTTAAAGAAATTCATCAAGTTAACTAATTCCTGTGCCTGTCCCATTAATGCCTCAGAAGAAGCTGTAGCCTCTTCTACCAAAGCTGCATTTTGCTGAGTTGACTGATCCATTTGTGAAACTGCCATATTTACCTGATCTACTCCAGCCTGCTGTTCTACTGCCATAGCACTAATATCCTGCATAATCTTAGAAGTATCTTCAATTTTTTGTTCTATATCCATAAATATTTCTTTTGATTTTCTAGCTGTTTCAGTAGCTATTCTAATCTTATCATTAGAGTCAGCAATTAAAGAAGTAATATCTTTAACAGAAGACTGACTAGTTTGAGCTAAGTTTCTTACCTCACTCGCTACTACAGCAAATCCTTTACCTTGTTCACCTGCACGGGCAGCTTCTACTGCAGCATTAAGTGCCAATATATTAGTTTGGAAAGCTATATTTTCTATTATTTTAGTGATATCAGTAATTTTATTACTTGCTTCAAACACAAGTTCTATATTATTAGTAGTAGCCTCTATTATATCCCCAGCTTCCTGAACTGATTTTTCAGAATCCTGCATCATCTGATTACCTCTTAAAGAATTATCGGCAGATGATTTTATTGTAGAGGCAATTTGTTCCATAGATGAAGCTGTCTCTTCCAAATGCGAAGCCTGAGTTTCTGTTCGGCTTGATAAATCTGTATTACCATGAGCTATCTCTGTAGCTGCCTCTGAAATCTCTCTTGAGCTTTCTAAAACTCTTGTGATAATTTCTCTTAAATGAGATATCATGTTATCAAAACTGCTTAGGAGTGAATCAAATTCGCCATGACCTCTGTATTTGCTCGGATCTATTTTTACAGTTAAATTACCATTAGATATTTCTGAAGCCAAATGAACACATAATCTCAAATTCTTTCCTATTTTTCTTCCTAAAGAAGCCAAGAAAATTACAACAGAAAATCCTACTATAAATAAAAATATGAAAAATAATATAGTATCTTTTTTAACTTCTTTTGCAGCATTTTGCAAACTTAAATTATTATCAGAATCAAGTTTATCAAAAAACTGATTAATAGGAGTCATTATTTGTGAAACACTTTGTTCATAAGATTTACCATTCACAAGCTCTATAGCTTCTAACTGTCTTGCTTTATATTCATCAGGTATACTTCCATCCGGATTTCTAGGAATACTTTTTATTATTTCCATAGCCTGAACTTCTAATTTTACAAGATCTTCTGAACGGCTTTTTGATAAAGTTAAATAATCAAACATTTCTTTAGAGAAATTCAAATCTTTCATTACATTTGAATATGATTTAGTTTCTCCATCATAAGAAGGTTTTTGACCGCTGCCTAAATAAATTGACCAATAGATACCTCTGTCATAGTTTATTGGTGTTGGTTTTGTACCGCCTGATATTGCTATACAGTCATTATATGCCTGTTCATATTTGGCATCTCCTGTAGCTACATAACTTCTTACAAACTGAGTTAAAAATGCTGAGTTTTGCTGATACTGCCTTGCTATAGCAGATGATTTTATAGTATGCTGATAAATACGGCTGTATTCTGTTACACTTCTAACTATCCTAATCTGAAGATATATTAAAAATATAGTCATAACAAAAGTATATACGCAAAATATAATAAATCGAGTCCTTATCTTCATAGTGAAATATCTCCAGTAAAGTTTTTATTTTTTATAATGATTTCGGAATTACTCAACTATTTATTTAAAAAAATTAAGTGTTTTTCCTATATAAATTATACATTACATATTAAATATAACAAAAAAATTACATTTTATACATAAAATTTAAAAAAAAATTACATAAAAAGTGCTTGAATATTATTAATAATAAACTTAAAATATATCACTATAAAAAATAATTACGGAATAATTATAAATGGATAATAAAATAACACAAATCAGAATCGGTTTCTCTAATATAGTAATATTCAGAAATATTATAAAAACTAAAGTTATAAAAAAATTATTAAAATTTTTGGAAATTTATAATGATAATGACAAAATAAAAGTAATAGATTATTATTCAGACTTTTTATATGAACTTTTAAAATATAGCGATACAATAGGCGATTATATATTAGAACAAATATTTCAGGATAATAATATATATATAAATAAATATATAAAAAATGAATATATAAACGATACATTAAAAAATGCACTAAAAAATGAATTAAATTTCTTTGAAGTTTTATCTTCACTTGATTTTAATACATTATTTTCAGATGAATATTCCAATCAAATATCAAAGTTGGAATGCAAGAAAATAAATTTTTATGAATTATATAAAAATCATATAGAAGAAATGCCTAAAAAAGGTCATGGAATATTTTTTTATAATAATATGTTTACTCTTGATGATAAAAAAAATATTATACCGGCAAAGCATAAGGATATGCAGGATATTAAACAATTATACGGTTATGAAAGGGAGAGAAGTAAGGTTATATCAAATACTAAAAGTCTTCTTGAGGGTAAAAAGGCTAATAATATACTTCTTTACGGTGATGCTGGAACCGGAAAAAGCAGCACTATAAAAGCAATAGCTAATATGTTCAAAGATGAAGGATTAAGACTTATAGAGGTTAAGAAAAGTCAATTATCATTCATAACTGATATAATAGAAGATTTAAGTTTAAGCCCTCTGAAATTTATAATATTTATAGATGATTTAACTTTCTCTTCTAATGATGATACTTTTTCATATTTAAAAGCAATACTTGAAGGCGGAGTTAACTCTTTCCCATCAAATGTTGTTGTTTATGCTACTTCAAATTACAGACACTTAATAAAAGAGAATTTTAATGACAGACAGGGTGATGATATACATATAGAAGATACTATTCAGCAGATAATGAGTTTAACTAACCGTTTTGGTATAATAATAACTTTTCAAAGACCAGACAAAGATTTATTTGTAGATATAGTGCTATCTTATGCCAAAGAAAATAATATAAAAATGGACAAAGAAGAACTTATAAAGCAGGCTGAAAGTTATGCTATAAGAAGTGCAGGAAGAAGTCCGAGAGTAGCAAAACAATTTATAGAATCAATATTATGATTTTTTATTAAATATAATTATTTTTTTTAATTAAAGAACAATACAATTTTTAAATTTTTTTAATATAATGTCAAAAACTGTCATGCATATATACTATAATACTATTATATTAAAATTAATTTAGGAGTTTATGATGCTTCCTTTTAATCCACCTTTTATGTATATATGTAATTCATGCGGTAAAATTTTTACTAAATCTAAAAAGCCTATTTTAGGAAATACTATATTTTCAATTTTAAACAAACCCAAATGCCCTAAATGCGGAAGCAAAGATACTAAAACTATAGATCATATTATAAAAAAATAAAAGTATTATTATATACTGTCAAAAAACTCTTTTAAAGGATTTAAATATTTATCATTTAAATTCCAGAAATCATTATTAGTATAATCTCTTTTATCTTCTTTTATTGTTTTTTTATCATATGATTTTATTGATTCTAAATATGCATATATTTTTGCTTTTTTAGCTGGAATTACAGTTTCAGGTATTGAAGTTATACAATTTGTGTATTTATCAAAGCAATTAATAATATCTTTTATAACAGCGATATTGCTTAATAGATCTTCTAAAGTGCCTAAAGAATTATTATTTGGAAATAAAAATATGTTATTATCATCTATATCCAAATTTGTTTTTATATTATTTTTCGATTCTTCAAAATTATTATCAGCATCAAATATTACTGCTAATTTATAATTATTATCAATATATTTTTTTATATTGTTAATATTATAATCATTAAAACTTTTTCCGCCATTTTCTTCTACAATAATATTATCATTTATATCAGTATCTATTTGGTATTGAAATTTAATATAATCTTTTATAAATTTTTTATCAGCTATACCTTCAACAAGTATTATATATTTTTTATTATTATCCATAAATTAATACCTTATATCTGAATCATTTTCCAATAATTCTTTCACTCCATCAATATTATAATTATAGGATTGAAAACCTTTATTTTCTGTATTAACTATATTAATAATATTTATCATATCTTTCATATCATTAAATTCTTTATCTGATATTTCAGATAAAAATTTCAATACTTCATAACTATGAGTCGTAAAAAATATTTGCATACTGCTGTTACTTCTAATTAGGCTTAATATACTTCTTAATAAATGCTTAATACTTTTATAATGCAAACCGTTTTCTATTTCATCAATTAATATCATATTATATTGATTTACTACCATAGGAATTATAATTGACAAATATTTTTTTAGCCCATCTCCCATAAGATTTAAAAGTATTAATTCATTCATTTCTTCTATATCCAAATATATATCATTTTTTATTATTTTTATAGATTTTATCTTTTTATTGAAAAATGATAGCAAATTTATTAATAATTCTTCATCTTTGTTTTTGATAATATTTGCAAGAGAATCCAATAAATCACGGCATTCTACAACATTATACAAATATAATTCTGATATATTATTAATGTATTCTTTTGTACCAATTTTTTTTATTGTTTTTCTAATACTGCCATTTCTAAAAATATATTTATATTCTTCTATTTTATTTTCTAATTCTATATTAAGTTTATATTCTAATTCGTTAAGCTCATCAGTTTTATTTTCAAATAAAATATCTTTTCTTAATATAGGAGATATAATTAAATTATGATTTACATTATCAAATTGATAATCAAATTCTATGTTGTTATTTTTATAATCAAAATTATAAAACAAATTTTTTAATTCGGAATTTTCATTTATTCTTCTTATAGAATTTATATGATAAGCTATTGAACAGTCAGGCATACCTGATATTATAGCTATGGCTTCAAGTATGCTTGTTTTTCCGCAATTATTTTGACCAACTAATAGATTAATTTTATTTAAATTATTTATTTTTAGTTTATCAAATCCTCTAAAATTTTTAATTGATATATTTTTAAGCATGACTAAAACCTATATTCTAATTTTTATAGAATATCGGAATTTTTTTAATAAAATAGATATTATCATTATTGTATTAATTGATTTATTATATTAGAATTAATTAAATTTATAATATATTTTTTATTAGGAGAAAAACATGAAAGTAGCTATAATATTTGGAAGCAGATCTGATACTGATAAAATGAAAGGAGCTGCTTCTTGCTTAAAAGAATTCGCAGTTGAATACAAAGCCTTTGTTCTTTCTGCTCATAGAGTACCGGAACATCTTGAAAAGACTATTAAACATATTGAAGAAAATGGATATGAAGTAATTATAGCAGGTGCTGGACTTGCTGCACATTTACCTGGTGTTATAGCATCAAAAACAATTCTTCCTGTAATAGGAGTTCCTATTAGTGCAAGCAATCTTGACGGAATGGACGCTCTTTTGTCTATAGTTCAAATGCCTAAACCTATAACTGTTGCTACTGTTGGTATTAATAATTCTTATAATGCTGGAATGCTTGCTGTTGAGATGCTTGCTTTAAAATATAACGATATTAGAAATAGATTAATAGAATACAGAAAAAAAATGAAAGAAGATTTTATTTCTGATAATGAGAAGCCTATAGAATTTGATATATAATTATTTTTATAATTTTACAACATTACTATATAGAAAAATTCTCAAAAAAGTATATAATATACGGAATACAAAAAAGTTTTTACTTATACAGGAGTTTAGATATGTCTAAAGAAAAAAAAGAAATGCTCTATGAAGGAAAAGCAAAAAAGGTTTATTCTACTGATAATCCAGATGAAATAATTGTGTATTATAAAGATGATGCTACTGCTTTTAATGGAGAAAAAAAAGGCTCTATAAAAGATAAAGGTGTTATGAATAATGAGATTACTTCATTGCTTTTTAAAATGCTTGAAAAGAACGGAGTAAAAACTCACTTTATAGAAAAATTAAATGACAGAGAGCAGCTTTGTCAAAAAGTAAAAATATTCCCATTAGAAGTAATTGTCAGAAATTTAATTGCAGGATCTATGGCTAAAAGACTTGGTATAGAAGAAGGTACGGTTCCTCCTAACACTATATTTGAAATTTGCTATAAAAATGACGAATATGGTGATCCTCTAATTAATGATCATCATGCTGTTGCTTTAAAACTAGCTACTTATGATGAATTAAAATATATTTATGAAGTAACTGCAAAAGTTAATAATCTGCTAAAAGATGCTTTGGATAAAATAGGAATTACTTTGGTTGATTTCAAAGTTGAATTCGGTAAAAATTCAAAAGGAGAAATACTTTTAGCTGATGAAATTACTCCTGATACTTGCAGATTCTGGGATAAAGAAACAGGTAAAAAATTAGATAAAGACAGATTCAGAAGAGATTTAGGTTCTATTGAAGAGGCTTATATAGAAGTTTTAAATAGACTTAATAACCTATAATTTATAGTATAGTGTTAAAAAAATAAAAGACTTTGCTTGATATTATATTATGTAAAGTCTTTTTTATGTTTATTAATTAAATTTTATTTTTGTTCTGGTTCTTTTATTTCTGTTATTTTTACTTCTTTTACTTTTTCATCAGCTGTCTTTTTCAAGGTTAGTTTTTCTCTATCATTTTCAGCTATATAATAATTGTTTCTTAATTTTAATATTATATCTTTAGCTCCATTAATCCCATCATTTTTTTTATACGCCTGAATGAGTATTTGTATTAACGATATAGTAGATGGAAGCCCTATATATATAATTGCTACACCTGCAGAAGGGATAGTTGCTACTGAGGAAGCTATTAATGCTTTATCTTTGCCGAATTTTTTTGATGATACTATAGCAGTAACAGCAACTAGAACACCTCCTATAAGAACACCCCATGCAATTTTACCCGTATTTTTTATGTTAGAAACTTTATTTCCAAGTTTATGTTCTATATAAATAACATCATCATCTGACATAAGAGCATTTACTAACTCTTCTTCATTCATACAAATTTTATAAGAAACTTCTTTCATAATAATTTCTAACCTCAGCTTTATTATATCTTTTGATAATTATATAATAAAGTTATTAATAAAAAAGTCAATTACTAGATAAATATTTTTATTATATCAGCAAGTTTTATCAGCTGAAGGCTTATTTGGTATTTCAGTAGGATATTTTCCTGTGAAACAGCCTATGCAGTAATTGTGATTTTCTAAAGCTTCAAGCATATCTTCTATAGTGAGATATTCTAAAGTATCAGCATTAATTTCCTTTCTGATTTCTTCTACAGATAGTTTAGCCCCTATAAGTTCTTTTTTAGAAGATATATCTACTCCGTAATAACAAGGGCTATTTATAACAGGTGAGGCAGATCTGAAATGCACCTCTTTAGCACCGGCTCTTCTTACAATATCTATCAATATTTTACTTGTTGTTCCTCTTACTAGAGAATCATCTATTAATATAACTCTTTTTCCATCTATTAAGTGTTTTAAAGGATTAAATTTTAATTTAACAGTTTCTTCTCTTGAAGATTGTTCAGGCATAATAAATGTTCTTCCTATATATCTATTTTTTACTAAACCTATACTATATGGAATTTTACTCTCTGTAGCAAATCCTAATGCCGCTATAGTTCCTGAGTCCTGTACGCCTATAACTATATCAGCATCTACCTTGTTTTTTTTAGCAAGCAATACGCCTGTTTGAAATCTTACATTATAAACATTGATGCCGTCTATATTGCTTTCAGGACGGGCGAAGTATATATGTTCAAAAGCACAAGGATAATGTTTAACTTCCTCTTTAATATATTTGAAAGATTTTACACCCTCTTCGTCTATTATAACCATTTCTCCAGCTTCTATATCTCTGATAAATTCAGAACCTACCGCATCCAAAGCACAAGATTCAGAAGCTAAAAAATAATCTCCATTAGCATTAGTACCTAAACATAATGGTCTTATTCCATGCGGATCTCTTATTCCAATAAGTTTTCCATCAACAACTATAACAAGAGCAAAAGCTCCTTTTATAATATTTATAGTTTCTTTTATACCTTCTATAAAATTATTTACAGTTTTTCTAGCTATAAGTTTAATAATGACCTCGGTATCAGAAGTAGCATTAAATGTTGCTCCTTCCTCTTCTAGTTTGTATCTCAATTCTTCTGCATTAGTTAAGTTTCCATTATGTGCGATTGAAATCTGACCTAATCTGAAAAGATTTTCAAGAGGCTGAGCATTTTCTATTTTACTAGCTCCGGTAGTAGAATATCTTACATGCCCTATAGCAATATTTCCCTCTGTATCTTTAGGTATATTACTAGAAAATAAATCTGATACAAGCCCCATAGACTTATAGGTAAATAAATGTTTATAATTGGATATTGTTATTCCGGAACTTTCCTGACCTCTATGCTGAAGTGCATATAGGGCATAATTTAAAGTTTTTAATATATCTTTTTTTATTTCTTTGGAATAAATACCAAAAACCCCGCATTCTTCTCTAGGCTTATCATTCATATCAATATTATTCATCATATATTATTATAACCAACTTTATTTTTATTTTCAACTTGACAATATTATAATTAATTGCATTTTTACACAATAGATTTATTGAATATTTTTTTTTATTATTGCTATGCTCGCCTACGCATATAAAAGATGCCAGCTAAAGCTGTCATCTGCTCCGGCTCGCTTTATTATTGCTATGCTTGCCTTTGCATATAAAATATACCAGCTAAAGCTATCATCTGCTCCGGCTTGCTTTATTATTGCTATGCTTGCTTACGCATATAAAAGATGCCAGCTAAAGCTGTCATCTGCTCCGGCTCGCTTTATTATTGCTATGCTCGCCTACGCATATAAATATACCAGCTAAAGCTGTCATATCTTTTATAAGACTTGTATCAACATTGTATAGATTTATATTCTCATCATCAGTTAATTTTTTTAATTCTTCTTTATTTTTAGGCTTATATATAATTAAATTTTCCATAAGTAATTTTTTTATGCAAAGATATTGCCTCAGAATCTGTAAGATGAGCAACATAATCTTTTACTAATTCTTCATCACTGTTATAAGGAATATCTGCTTTTTTGAATAAAGTATCTTCTTCTATCATATCTTTATGCTTTAATAAATATTCAAATATTGTTGATATTATTCTATTTACTCTTTCCACATCTTCAAGTATTGATTTGCTTTCATATACAGTTTTGAACATAAAAGCTCTTAAATCATTAATAGCCTTTAAAACTTTTTCATCAATATCAATTTCCATTTTTTCCATACTAGCTTCTATAACCCCCATAATCATAGTGTCAGCTCTCTCACCATAAGTAGTGCCAAGAACTTTAACTATATCTTTAGGTAAATCTTCATGTTTAAGAAGTCCGTATCTTATAGCATCATCAACATCATGATTGGCATAAGCTATAGTGTCTGATATCCTCACTATCATACCTTCATTAGTTGAAGGACCTGATGAGTCTGTGAGTAATTTTCCGTTTTTTCCTTTAGTATGCTTTATAATACCATCTCGTACTTCAAAACTTAAATTAAGCCCTTTTCCTTTTTCTAAATGTTCTACTACTCTTAAAGAATGCGAAGAATGATGAAAACCTTTAAAATATTTTGATATAGCTTTTTCTCCTGCATGTCCGAATGGTGAATGCCCCAGATCATGACCGAATGCAATAGCCTCTGCTAAATCTTCATTGAGTCTTAAAGCTCTCGCTATGCTTCTTGCTATCTGCATAACTTCAAGAGTATGAGTGAGTCTGGTTCTGAAATCTCCAACTGAAAGCATTATTACCTGTGCTTTATCTTTAAGGCGTCTGAAATATTCGCTATGTACTATTCTGTCTCTGTCTTGCATATAAATAGTTCTTATATCGTCTTTTTCTCTAGGGTATACTGTTCCTTTGCTGTCAGCTGAAAAAGATGCAGCAGGAGATAAAAAACTTTTTTCTCTGGTTTCTATATCAAGTCTTATAGTTCTCAAAATATTTTCCTTATAATAAAATAATAGTTTTAATACTCTAATAATTATGTTAATAATAAAGCAATTAACAAAAAAATACAATTATAATTTATTTAAAGAAATAAAAATCTCTATTTTGATAAAATATATGAATAAGATTAAGTAAATATTAGACTTGTTTTAAAACTACTTTATAAGATTAAGTATTAATTATTATATGCAGTCTTTCACGGCTGCTTCTCCATCAAAGTCATGCTTCGCATCATAAAAGAGGTGGGGTTTTTCCGTAGGCACGACTGTGAAGACCCAGCTATAATTTAAAAATATTAAATTAAAAATTTATAAATTGAGTTTTTAAACAAGTCTATAAAATAAAATATTTTATTTTATCTTATTCAACTGTAACACTTTTTGCCAAATTTCTAGGTTTGTCAACATTGCAGCCTCTTATCACAGATGTATAATAAGCTAATAGCTGTAATGCTACAATGGAAACTATAGGCATAAACATATCCTCAACTTTAGGAAGATATACTATTTTTGTGTAAGTATCTTTATCTATATCAATACCTTCTTTAACAAAAAGCAAAACATTAGCACCTCTTGATATTACTTCTTTTGTATTGCTTATCATTTTACTAAGAATTTTTTCCTGTATTGCCAACGCTATTACAGGAGTATTATCAGTTATAAGCGATATAGCACCATGTTTAAGTTCGCCTCCTGCATAAGCCTCGCAATGAATATAGCTAATCTCTTTCATTTTTAAAGCTCCTTCCATTACCTGATAATAATCTAAATCCCTGCCTATAAAGAATATGCTGTTAGCCTCTTTATAGGCATAGCATAATGATTTTATTTCATCATTCATAGTAAGAACTTTATTCACAGAATCAATAGTGTTAAGTAAATTTTTTATAAGAGTTTTTATATAATCATTATCTTTAATTCTTCTTGCTGATATTATTTTAAAAGTTATCAAATACATTATAGCCATCTGTACAGAATATGCTTTTGTAGAAGCCACAGATATTTCAGGTCCTGCATAAGTATATATAACATAATCAGCATTTCTAGCTATAGAGGAACTATGAACATTCACTATAGCTAAAGTTTTATATCCTTTTTCTTTAACTAAATTTAAAGCAGCTAAAGTATCAGCAGTTTCTCCGGATTGCGATATGAATATTGAGAGAGTTTTTTCTGTAAGTATAGGATTTTTATATCTAAACTCAGAGGCTATTTCACATTCTACAGGTATTCGGCAATTATCTTCTATAAGTCTTTTTCCTATCATGGCAGCATGCATTGCTGTACCGCAGCCTATTATATAGACCCTGTCAAAGAATGTCCAAAAACTTTCATCTTCAATTCCGTCTCTCTTAAAATCGGGAATACCATGCACTATTCTAGGTTCTATTGTATCAAGAAGAGCTTTAGGCTGTTCATTAATTTCTTTAAGCATAAAATGTTCATATCCGCATTTTTCAGCCTGTTCTACAGTCCAATTTGCCTCAAGTATTTCATAATCTTTTTCTTTTAAGTTCTTATCATATATAGTTATTTTATTTTTTTCTAAAACAGCTATATCCCCATCATCTATCAAAATATATTTATTAGTATATTTTAATATTGCAGGTATATCTGAAGCTAAAAAATTTTCATTTTCACCTAAAGCCGCTATTAAAGGAGCAGATTTTCTAACAGCATATAATTTATTTACATCATCTTTAAAAATTATAGCGAATGCATAAGAGCCTTCTATGATATCTAAAGCCTTTTTTATAGCATTTAAAGGATCTCCTTCGTATAATGAATCTATTAAATTGGCAGCAGCTTCAGTATCTGTTTCTGATAAAAATTTATATCCTTTTTTTATCAAATCATTTTTTATATCTTTATAGTTTTCTATAATCCCATTATGTACCAATGTGAGCCTTTCTGTGAAATGCGGATGTGCATTAATATCTGAAGGAGCTCCATGCGTAGCCCATCTTGTATGACCTATACCTATATTTGACTCTATATTTTTTTGGTTTTTTAAAATGTTTTTTAAATTTTCAAGTTTTCCTTCGGATTTGAATGTGATAATATTATTTTTAGAATCAACTATAGATATACCAGCAGAATCATATCCTCTATATTCTAAAGAAGTGAGTCCATGCATTAGTATATCTGATGCTTTGTTATTGTAGCCTATATATCCTACTATTCCGCACATAATTAAAAAAGTCCTTAAATCAAAATTTTATCAAAAAATGTAATTTTTTAAAAATGCGTTTTTTTGATAATCTAATATGATAAATAAAAAAAGAAAAAAGTCAATACTGCTCAAAGTAATACTATATATAAACAAATACTTTACAAAAAGCCATATTTATTATAGAATTATGTTAATTAATTTTTCTATTATTACGAAATTATAAGTAATAAATTTCAATTAAGCAGGGCATTATCATGAAAACTATTAATTTAATATTGGGCAACCATAATCATCAGCCGGTAGGAAATTTTGACTTTGTATTTGAGAATACATATAAAAATGCTTATAAGCCTTTTTTAGATATATTAGAAAAATATAAAGATATAAAATTTAATTTTCATTATACAGGCTGTTTGTTAGAATGGATTGAAAAGAATCATCCGGAGCATATTAAAGCTTTGAAAAAACTTGCAGAAGAAAAAAGAATAGAAATTCAAAGCGGCGGTTTTTATGAACCTATAATGCCTTCAATACCTGATAAAGATAAAGATATACAAATAAAAAAATTAAATAAATATATAGAAGATAATTTTAGTATTACTCCAAAAGGTGCTTGGATTGCTGAGAGAGTTTGGGAGCCTACATTAGTTAAAAATTTAGCTATGAATGGAATAAAATATATAATGCTTGATGATTCTCAGTTTTTAACTACAGGCATAGATACTAAAAATATGTTTGGCTACTTTATAACTGATAATGAGAATTATAAATTAAATATATTTCCAATATCACAGGAACTTCGTTATTTAATACCATTCAGAGATGTTGAAAAGTCTATTGAGTATTTAAAGTCAATAGCTACAGAAGAAGGAGACAGAGTTGTAGTTCTTCATGATGACGGAGAAAAATACGGAGATTGGCCTGGTACTCAGAAATGGGTATATGAAGATAAATGGCTTGAAAAGTTTTTTGATGCTCTTACAAAAGAAAAAGATACAATAATCACCACTACATACAGTGAATATATGGAGCGTCATGCACCTACATCAAGAATTTATATACCTACAGGTTCTTATGAGGAGATGCTTACTTGGGTTCTTCCTGCCAAAGTACAAGATGAGTTTCATTTAAAACAGGAAGAATTAAAAAAAGCTGAAGGTAATGAGATTATAAGCAGATTTATGAGGGGCGGTTTCTGGAGAAATTATTTTAGTAAGTATTCTGAAAGTAATAGAATGAATAAAAGAATGATATTTACTTCAAATATGATAGGAGAAATTACAGAATCTAATTATAAAGAAAAAGAGGAGGCTTTAAGTTATTTATTAAAAGGTCAATGCAATTGTCCTTATTGGCATGGTACATTTGGAGGACTTTATTTAAATAATTTAAGACATGCTACTTATGCTAATTTAATTAAGGCTACTTCTATATCTTTAGAAAAAATTTATGGAAGGAAATATTTTTTGAGTCATAATTTAGATTTTGATATGGACGGCAGAGAAGAGATTATGATTTCATGTGAAAATGCCGGATTAGTTTTCCATACTTTAAGCGGATCTTTAATAGAATGGGATTTAAAAAAAGGAAATCCTATCAATTTAATAGATTGTCTTAAAAGAAGAGAAGAGGCTTATCATATAGCTGCTGTGAGAAATTCTAATAATAATCAAAATAATAATGAGCATGTATCTATACATGAAATAGCAAAAAAAGTTGATGAGAAAATTGCTAAGTATTTGGTATTTGATAAAAATGAAAAAGTATTCGGAGTTGATCATTTCTTAAGTAAAATGCCTTCTGCTGAAGAATTCCAATTGTTAAAATATGAAGAGAATGCGGATTTTTATAATCTTCATTATGATGTTTTGGAAAATCTTATTAATAAAGACTATGCTACAGTATCTTTTGAAAAAACTTCAAAAGTTAATGGTAAAGATGTACATTTAATAAAAAGATATATTATAAACAATGACGGAAAATTTTCTGTTGAATCTATTATAGAAAATAAATCTAATGAACATATAGAATTTGTATATGCTTTGGAAAATAATATCACATTGCTTGCAGGACATGAAGCAGACAGATATTATATAGGAGGCAATGAAAAAATTTCTAATAATTTATCAGACTGCGGAGAATATAAAGGCACAGTTTTTGGTATGGCTGATGAATCATATATAAAAATAAAGGTTTTAATGGAAGCAGAAGAAGAAACAGTATTTTTATATATGCCTAATTTTACTATATCAGATGCAGTTGATAAACTTGAAATGAATTATCAAAATTCTACTATAGTATGCTGCAAAAATATATCCTTAAAAGCCGGAGAAAAAGTTAAATATAAAGTAAAATTAGATGTTCAGTATATTTAATTTTAAAGGTAGTATAGATGAAGCTGTTTTGTATTATATCTGATAAAAGTCATGTCGGTAAGACTTATATTTCTTCTCATATAGTATCATCTTTAAAGATGCTCAATAAAACTGTATGCTATTATAAACCTTTTGTGATGGAAATACGGGATAATAAATTATTTGATCCTGAATATATAAAAAATACAACATATCTAAAAGCTTCAGAAATATTTGTATCGTATGCTACCAATGGAAATATTTCTCCTCTTCATAGTATTAATACAAAAATAGATGAAAGAGATATTACAGATCTTATAGATGAAAATAATAATATTTACGATTATATGGTATTTGAATCATTATCTTTATATTTACCTATAAAAGAAAATTATAATTTTATGGATTTGATACTTGATATAGAAAAAGAAAATAAAATTCATATAATACCTGTTATAGAATATGATTATAATGTTATACATTCATCTTTAGAGCAGGTGGAATTATTTCATACTAGAGGATTTAAAATACCATTTATCATTATTAATGTTAAAAAAGATGTATTTGTGTCAGCTAATGTTATAAAATATATATCAACTCAAATAGAGCCTATCAAAGTACATATAACTGAATTTGATAATGAAGCAGGAATATCAAAAATTAATGATATTAAGTATCCTGATATAATTAAAGATTTATTTTAATATATTTTATATTCTTAAAGAGCTTTTTCTAGCTACTACCTCAGGAGTATAGCTTATTATAGGAGATTTCTCTGTAAAAGATTTCCCATTTCCAAATAAAATATATTCTATAGAGTATAAAATCTTTTCATATAATTTCTGATCCATAGAGCTTAATCCTAAAAATTCGGATATTTCTAAATTATCAAATCCGATTATTCCTATATCTTTTCCCATTTCATATCCGTATTCATTTATAGCCTTTATTCCGCCTATAGCCATTTGATCGCAAAAGTAAAAAATAGAATCTATTGTTTTATCTTGCAAAATTTTCTTTGTTATATTGTATGATTCTTCCATAGAAAAATTGTATGTAGTAAATAGTTTGCATTCTATGTTTAGATTATCGCATGCTGTTTTTACACCTTCATATCTTTCCACTATATCACCGTTTAATTCATAATGCCCAACAAAAGCAGGTTTTTTCCAATTATTTTCGTATAAATGTTCTATAGCTAGTTTTCCTCCTAGATAATCATTAACATCTATATTTAATCCGTATTCCTGCTGCGGCATATTTATAAATACTGTTGGTATTAAAAAGTCATTTGTAATTTCTTCAGTTTCAGTGGATAAACTTATTATACCCCTTATATCATTCCATTTTTTTTTGTTTTTATTAATTAATATATTTAAAGGTATATTTTGGCTGTTTTCATATAGTCTTATCGAAATATTATATTTTAAAGTTATTTTCTGCAGATATTTAATTATATCAGAAACTATCATTAGATTATGGTCGCTTAATATGAATAGTATATCTCTGTAATCAGATTTTACTATTGTTCTTAAATCCTCTGGATAGTATTGTGCCAAAACAGACATTATTGCTCTAAAAGTATCACTATGAAGCTTTTCCGGACAATAAAAAAATCTTTTTACAGTTGTTTCAGCAATATTCAAAATTTTAGCAATATGCTCAACTTTCTCTTTCTGTACCATTAAATTAATCCTGTATTATTTTTTATATTATGTTTTCTTGAAATATATAATATCATAATAATGATATTAAAAATATAATAAATATTAAGAAAAATAGCAATTAATATTTAATAATATAGTATTTTATAGAAAAAATAGACGATTTCAACTAAAAAATGATTTTTTATTTATAAAAAAATGATTTTTTAGTATCATTTTATTGACATTATATATTATTTGTGTATAATAGTTATATGTTGATATTATTTATTTGATTGGTATTCAATTTTATAAATAAAAAAGAAGGAGATGGAAATGATTAAATTTGTTTTGGTTGGTGCAGGAAGTGCACAATTCGGATGTGATATGCTTGGAGATATTTTCTCTACTAAATCTTTAGAGGGTTCTCATGTTACATTATTGGATATTAATCCTACTGCTTTAAAAAAAGTATATGATTATGTTAAAGAGTTTATAGAATTAAATAAGTTAAATTTTACTGTTGATGCTGCTACAGATAGGAAAGAGGCTTTTAAGAATGCTGATTTTATTATAAGTTCCATAGAGGTAGGAGATAGATTTCAATTATGGGATGAAGATTGGAAAATACCTATGCAGTATGGCATTCATCAGGTTTATGGAGAAAACGGAGGACCTGGAGGAGTATTTCACTCTTTAAGAATTATTCCGCCTATTTTGGATATAGTAAAAGATGCTATGGATATATGTCCTAATGCTTATATATTCAATTTTTCGAATCCTATGACTGCTATATGTACAGCTGTGAAAAGAGTTTATCCTAATGCTAAATTTATAGGTATGTGCCATGAGATAGGCTGGCTTCATAAATGGCTTCCAAAAATTTTAAGAATGAATTATGAGTCATTAGATATAAAAGCAGGAGGACTTAATCATTTCAGCTGCTTATTAGAAATTAAAGATAAAAAAACAGGAAAAGATTTATATCCTGATGTATTAAAAAATGCTCATGGCTATTTTGAACATGAAGTAGGGTATAGTGATTTATTAAAATATGCTAAAGAAAATAATGCATTTTCAAAAACAGAAAGTTTTGATCACTCTATAGAAGAGAAATTGAAAGGTGAGTTTATATGGGCTGATAGAAGACTTTTGAAAGTAATATTAGAAAAATATAAATTATTACCTATAACAGTAGACAGCCATTTCGGAGAGTATATAGCTTGGGCTTGGGATGTGGTTGATCATAGAGGAATATTAGATTTTTATGAATTATATAGAACTGTACTTTCTAAAGCAGAGCCTAAAATAGAATTAAGAGTAAAAGAAAGAGTTTCAAGTATAATAAACGGCATAGTTACAAATGAAAGTTATGTAGAAGAAGCTGTGAATATTTTGAATGACGGATTAATAGAAGATTTGCCTAATTGGATAGCCGTTGAAGTACCTGCTGAAATAAGCAAAGACGGAGTTAAAGGCCTAAAATTAAATAATGTTCCTAAAGGTTATTTATCACTTTTAAGAAATTATGTAAGCGTATACGATTTAACTGCTGAGGCTGCTATACATCATAAAAAAGAGTATGCCATACAGGCTATACTTGCTAACCCTGTTGTTAATGTATGTAAAAATATTGAAGAGATGGTTGATAAAATGATAGATTCTCAGAAACCATATTTGTATTATTTAAAATAATTTATTTTTTATTTCGTTTGCGTTTGAAAATGATGATGCAAAATATTTTAGAGATTTATAAAAACTCTAAATTATGATATAAAAATTTGCATAGGGGGATATAAAATGTTTGCGAATATTGATTTAAGGGCTAGTTTCCAAAAGTTTGGGGCGGCTATGTTTGTACCGGTATTACTTTTTTCTTTTTCCGGTTTGGTTGTAGGATTAACCATTATTTTTAAGGATCAGTCTATAGTAGGAAATCTAGCTAATCCTGATGGTGTATTCTACAAATTAATATTTATAATAGAAGAAGGTGCATGGACTATATTCAGAAATATGCCTTTATTTTTCTGTTTGGGTATTCCAATAGGTCTTTCAAAAATGGCACCTGAAAGAGCAATATTAGCAACTTTGATATGTTACTTATCATATAATTATTTTATAGCTGCTATACTTAATTTTTGGGGTCCTCAGTTTGGAGTTGATTTCACTCAGGAAGCAGGCGGCGTAAGCGGTTTAACTTTGATAGCAGGTATCAAAACTTTAGATACAAGCATCATAGGTGCAATATTTATAGGAGTAGTTATTACTATTATTCATAATAGATTTTATGAAACAAAACTTCCTGATTATTTGGGGGTATTTCAAGGAACATCTTTTGTACATATTATAGGTTTCTTTGTTGTATTAGTTTTGGCATTCTTAACTTGCTTGATATGGCCTAAAATACAGTCTTTAATAGCTTCAATGCAGAATTTCTTGGCAAATGCAGGCGGTGTCGGAGTATTTATATATACTTTCTTAGAAAGAATATTAATACCTACAGGACTTCATCATTTCATTTACGGGCCTTTCATTTACGGACCTGCGGTTGTACCTGAAGGTATAGAACCATATTGGATAAGCCATGTTTCTGAATTTTCAAATATGCTTGAGCCTCTTAAACAATTATTTCCAGAAGGCGGATTCGCTTTGCATGGAAACTCTAAAGTATTCGGTGCTCCCGGACTTGCTTTAGCTATTTATTTCTGTGCTGATAAAGAGAATCGTGAGAAGATGGCTGCTTTACTTATACCTGTAACATTAACATCAATACTTGTTGGTATTACTGAGCCTTTAGAGTTTACATTCTTGTTTATATCTCCTTTCTTATTCTTGGTGCATTCTATTTTGGCTGCCAGCTTAGCTGCAGTATTGTATGTAGTTGGCGGAGTAGTAGGAAACTATGGGGCAGGATTAATAGGTTTTATAACACAAAACTGGATCTTTGCTATGAAAAATCATTCATCTATGGTTGTAGCACATATTGTTATAGGACTTATATTCACAGCTATATGGTTTTTTGTATTTAGATTTTTAATATTGAAATTTAATATTCCTACTCCGGGAAGAGGTGAAAGTAAGACTAAGCTATATACTAAAAAAGATTATAAAGAAAGAGAAGCTAAAAAATCAAGTTTTGAAGAGCAGGCTGCAATTTATTTAGAGGCTTTAGGCGGAAGAACCAATATAGAGCATGTTACTAATTGTGCTACTAGATTGAGAGTAACTGTTAAAGATGTTAATCTAGTAAAAGATGCTGATGAGTTCAAGGCTGCTGGTGCTCATGGGCTTGTTAAAAAAGGAAATGCTATACAGATAATAGTAGGCTTATCAGTTCCTCAAGTAAAAGCTAAATTTGAAGAACTTTTGAAAACTAGCGAATAATAATACTAATTTTAATAAATTTTTTAAGGAGTAATAAAATGAAAAAACATTCAGTTGTTATAGCCGGAGGCGGAAGTACTTTTACGCCGGAAATTATTTTAATGCTTTTAAGTGAAGAAGGAAGATTTCCTTTGTCAGAATTGAAATTATATGATAATGATGCAGAAAGACAGGCTATAGTTGGAAATGCTTGTGCTATCATTATGAAAGAGAGAGCTCCTCATGTTAAATTTTCTTTCACAACAGATCCTAAAGAGGCTTTCACTGGAGTAGATTTTGTTATGGCTCATATAAGAGTTGGTAAATATGAAATGCGTTCTTTAGATGAAAAAATCCCGCTTAAATACGGATGCGTAGGACAGGAAACTTGCGGAGCCGGCGGTATGGCCTATGGTATGCGTTCTATAGGAGGAGTTTTAGAGCTTATAGATTATATGGAAAAATATTCTCCTAATGCTTGGATGCTTAACTATTCAAACCCTGCTGCTATAGTTGCTGAAGCTTGCAGAAGATTAAAACCTAATTCTAAAGTTTTGAATATCTGCGATATGCCTGTTGGTATAGAAGATTTTATGGCTGTTATATGCGGCTTGAAATCAAGAAAAGAAATGCAGGTAAGATATTTCGGATTAAACCATTTCGGTTGGTGGACTAGCATAATAGAAAAAAGTACAGGAAGAGATTTAATGCCTATATTAAGAGAACATATCTCTAAACATGGATATTTGCATCCTAGTGTTGAAGGACATATGGATGCTGATTGGCATTCTACTTATGAGAAAGCAAGAGATGTTTTTGCAGTTTCTCCAAACTTTATGCCTAATACTTATTTCAAATACTATTTATTCCCTGATTATGTTGTAAGCCATTCTGATATTAATTATACTAGAACTGATATGGTTAGAGACGGCAGAGAAAAAAGAGTATTCGGAGAATGCAGAAGAATAACAGAAGCTGGTACTGCTAAAGATTCTACTTTTGAAGTAGGAGGACATGCTACTTATATAGTAGATTTAGCTTGTGCTATAAGTAATAATACAGGAGAAAGAATGTTATTAATAGTTCCTAATAATGGTTCTATAATAAACTTTGATCCTACAGCTATGGTTGAAATACCTTGTATAGTAGGCTGCAATGGTCCTGAACCTTTGGTAATGGGTGAAATTCCTAGATTCAATAAAGGATTAATGGAGCAGCAGGTGGCAGTAGAAAAATTGGTTGTTGATGCTTGGATAGAAGGTTCATATTTGAAAATGTGGCAGGCTATCACTATGTCAAGAACTGTTCCTAGTGTTGAAGTTGCTAAGAAAATATTAGATGAGCTTATTGAAGCTAATAAAAAATATTGGCCTGAATTAAAATAATTATTTTTTTAATAATTATATGATATTAGAATAGGGAAGGGGAATTATTACTCCTTTCCTATTTTTTTATATATATCATTACTAAAAAAAATTATTACATATTTACAATATAATTGTTTTATTAAAAAATTAACTATAGGAATTATAAATGGACATAATAAATATATTTGATAAAAGTATAATAGAGTTTGCTCATAGTTTACATAATAATTACAATATACTAGATATGTTTTTTTCATCAATAACATATTTAGGAGAATCAATTCCTTTGATGATATTTACAATCATATTAATATTTATAAAAAGAACTAGAGTTTGTGGTATTAATATGGCTGTAAGTTTATTTATATCTGTACTTATAGGAGCTATTATATTAAAACCATTAATAGCAAGAGAAAGACCTTTTACAGAGCCAATTTATCAAGAATATTGGATTGCTGTTGGAAAGCATATTGAAACCTCTTTTTCTTGTCCTTCTTCTCATACTACTGCATCATTTGCTGTTCTTTTTCCTATTTTTCTTTATTTTAATAAAAAATATAGTTTTATAGCAGTATTGATTGCTGTATTAATAGGTTTTTCAAGAGTTTATTTAGTAGTTCATTATCCTAGTGATGTAGTATTTGGGGCATTCATTGGAATAACTGTATCTTGTTTGACATATTTTATTTTTAATAAATTAAATATTGAATACAGGCTAAATCAAATTGCAATTATAAATAAATTTGATAATCCATAAAATAATAAAAGCCCAAACCTTATTCGGTAAGGGCTTTTTTCATTATTATCAATATACCTATTTAAAAATTAAAAAAGTATAAATAATCATCAGAAAGATCTTCCTCTTCTTCTATTTCGGAAGCTAATATAAATTCTACAGAAACATTCTTTTCTTTAGCTGTAGATAAATTTAAATCTAAATCAGCTCTTCCTATTACTTTAGAAGGTGCATCTGTAATAACTACTATTAATCTTTTTTGATTTATATACTCAAAAGTTTCTAATGCTTCCTGCAAAGCTTCATACATAGGTTCTGCCTTATCTCCGCCTCCTGCCGCATAGAAATAATTAACTTCTCTATTGATAAAATTAATATTATCACTGAACTCTATTTTTTTTGTAAGATAAGTATCTTTAACATCTCTGTAAAGCAAAAAACCTACTCTTGAATATTTATGATTATCAAATAATTCTGTAACCATACCTCTTATATCTCTTTTTATTGCTTTCAAATATGGATGCATACTTTCTGTAGTATCCAACACTACAACTAAATCGATACTTCCTTTATCTTTATATCTTTCAACAATGCTTTTAAATTTATCACTTAATTCCTCTGCATTTCTTACATAATTATTAGGAGTATTAAATGATTTGCTTGCATTATTTAAGTTATTCATAGCCTCCAAGTTGTAATTATATTTTTCATCTTCAGCAGGCTTTTTATCAATTGCAGGCTCTTCATTAATTACAGGTTTTTCAACTATATTAGCAGAAGATAAAATTTTTATTTGATTGCTTTCTTTCTTAATAGGAACATCTTTTTTTACTATTATAGTATTAGTAGAAGTTTCTATAATTTTATCTGAAGGTCTTATTTTTACTGGTCCCTCATTTCCTCCGCTAGGCATTGGAGGCGGTATTACTTCTTGTTTTACAT
>NZ_MDCO01000008.1 GCF_001746205.1 Brachyspira hampsonii | reverse complement strand
CGTTTTTTGCAAAAAGACATCTGTACTCACTTTTTGTGTTGCGAAAATACAACGCAAGAGCGCTGTATTTGTAAAAAAGCATCTGTACTTTTTTTTTTTTTCCCATAAATACAGTGCGAGAGCGCTCTTTTTTGCAGAAAGCACTTTAGGTCACTTTTTTTTATCTTTATGCGCTCTACAATGCATTTTTTTAGTTCCTTTTTTTGCACCATAGGTCCGTTTATGTTTGGGGAAGGCCATTTTAATGT